>WOZY01000266.1 GCA_011620045.1 Mesotoga sp. | reverse complement strand
CTCCTCTTGGTGAAAAAGTCGTAATGGGTATAGACCCGGGTTACAGAACTGGATGCAAAGTAGCTGTAATCGCAAAGGACGGCTCCCTTCTCTATCATGATGTGATATATCCAACCCCACCTCAAAACGATTACATCGGCTCTTCGATGAAGGTAGTTCAGGCCATAAATACCTTAGATGTCGAACTCATATCTATCGGCAACGGTACAGGTTCGAGGGAAACAGAGGTCTTTGTAAGCAGACTGATAAAGGAACACAAACTTCCAGTCAAATATATGATTGTAACAGAGTCGGGTGCTTCGGTTTACTCGGCCTCAGAAGTTGCGATTGAGGAATTCCCGAACCAAGACGTAACTACAAGAGGAGCGATCTCGATTGCGCGGAGGGTTCAGGACCCACTGGCTGAATACGTGAAAATCCCACCGGAAGCTATTGGAGTCGGCATGTACCAGCACGATGTCAATCAATCGGACTTGAAGAAGACGCTAGACAGAGAGGTCGAATCCGTCGTGAATCTAGTAGGCGTCAATCTAAACACTGCATCGGAGCATTTGCTCAAGTACATATCCGGACTGAATTCTAGAGCCGCAGTGAACATTGTGAAGCACAGGACGGAAAGCGGAGCGTTCAGGAACAGAAAGGAACTACTGAAGGTTTCCGGTCTAGGCCCAAAGGCCTTCGAACAGGCAGCGGGTTTCTGTAGAATAATCAGTGGATCTGAAGCTTTGGACGGTACCTCGGTCCATCCCGAAAGCTATGAAATTGCCAGAGCCATCCTCGAGAGTGTCGATTTGAGCCCGGAAGAACTCTTCACAAGAAAAGAGGAGATTCCCAAAATACTTGATGAAATTGATATGGAAGCCATTTCAGGGGAGAGAGGCTTTAACTTGATCACCGTGAGAGAAATAGTGGGAATGCTAAAAAAGCCCGGCCTCGATCCAAGAGAAGAGCTTGAAAAGCCAATCCTGCGAACGGACGTTCTTTCCATGGAGGACCTGTCCAAAGGGATGGAACTTGAAGGAACTGTTCGCAACGTTGTAGACTTCGGTGCGTTCGTTGACATTGGGGTGAAACAGGACGGGTTGATTCACAAGAGCAAAATGGGCACAAGGGTGAGGGATCCTCTTGAAGTCTTGAGCGTTGGGCAAATCGTTAAGGTGAGAGTTCTGGATGTTGATACGAAGAGAATGAGAATAGGATTGGAACTGCTTAAAAACACTGCCAGCGCCTGATGAATATCTTACTTCTATAGCAAACGGACGAGTTTTCGCATTCGAGGTCTTGCTTTCACTGTGATATTTACAACAAATAGTTATGATCATTTGATCAGAGTCTATTTCATCTTTCCTCTAATGCTGGCAGTGCAGAGTGTTGGATTCTACTGTCTCTCTCCGAAGATAATTGTTCCAAGCCTAACCATATTAGATCCCTCCTCAACTGCTACTCTGTAGGAACTAGACATTCCCATGGAGAGATATTGCAAATCTACTCCCTCTATCTTCTGTTTTGCGATCTCTTCGAACAGTTTTCTCGTTAGCCTCAGGTAAGGCCTGATCTCCTCAGATTTATCTGTTAGCGGACCCATTGTCATAAGACCTACTATGGAAATATGTTCGAGGGGAGAAATCTCAGTAATAAGTTCGAGAACGCGTTCTGGAAAGACTCCGGCCTTGTTGTCTTCTCTTGCGCTGTTTACCTCTATCATTACTGGCATCTTCTTGTTTATATACGAGCATCGCTTGTCTATCTCATTTGCAATCTTCAGCGAATCCACAGTCTGTATGAGATCAAATATCTCGACGGCCTTCTTGACTTTGTTTCTTTGCAAGTGACCTATACAATGCCACCTTGCTCTGTTGCCGATCAAATGATGCTTTTCTTCCGCCTCTTGAACATAGTTTTCTCCGACATCTATCACACCACTATCTAGAAGTCGAAGTACTTCATCGACCGTTCTTGTCTTTGAAGCTGCAACTATGGTTACATGATCAGGCAGTTCTGCTCTCAGTCTTCGCACATTTTCAATAATCATTTTCAGACCTCCCTTCCAATTATATAGCAACAGAATTCAGACCTTGTTTGTGGAGATACGGCAATCGTGATATTATTCGTATTGCCGGGGTGAATGCTATTTGAATAGGAGATGATGTAGTGAGTAAGGGCATCGTCTGGGTTTTAGTTGTATTGATTTCGGCGACTGCAATCGTAAATCTGGCAACAACCGTTCTGACCTCAAGCAAAGTTCTGGAAGAGATTTCGACTGTTCGCACGGATCTTTTCACTCTCAAATCGAGAGTCGCCTCTCTTGATTCCATTGTCAATGACGTTCGGAACCGAATCGAGAAATCTGAGAAAATGGTCAAGTCAATACATTTCGCAAGATCCTCAGTAAGTCTAGAAAAAACAGTGCTCAAAGCCTCCTTCACGCTTACTGAATTCACCGAAGGGAGTCAGATTTTTCTCAACGTAATCGATGAGACCTCTGAAGTCAGCTCTTACGAAATGCAACTTGAGAAC
>WOZY01000110.1 GCA_011620045.1 Mesotoga sp. | reverse complement strand
TTAATCATGAAATGAATGGATTGACATGTTCTCACGAACAGATAAAACCTTTGCTATGTTCCCTCGTCCATAGAAAGAGCAAAAAACGGTTTGACCTGTTACCACTTACGTAAGATACCAAAAATGGTAACTGACATCATAAAAAATGGCTCCGGCCACGTTGAGACGGTTTGTCTGCTTGAGAGAAGATAAATAGTAAGAACAAGGACTTTTTGAAGTTGACTACCAGAGAGTTTGGTTCTTCTTGATTTCGGAAAATGGGAAGGTCCCTAATTGTTTTTTGAGTCTGTGGTGGGAGCTTCTGGAACTGCGACAGCGATAGTTTTATGGAGTGGAGAATGAGATGATTGGCCGGGAGATTGATAACCTTGTAAAACAGGCACCTATATGAAATGAAGATATCTTAGTAGAGTTTAGCCAGGCTGTTTAGAAGATCAATTAAAAGTGATTGCTAATCTGGGGAAGTGAGATCGATACTCTATCGTAGGTTATACTTGCCTTGATAGAAACTGTTGAGCAAGGAGGATTTTCTGTGAGAAGTTTTTCTGAGCTTATTTCTTTGGCTAAGGCTAAGGGTCCACGAAAAGTTGTGCTTGTTGGTTCGGAAGACAGAGAAGGAGTCAAAGCTCTGAAATTTGCGTTCGATGAGGGAATAGCGGTGCCAGTCTTTGTAGGCGATGAAGAAAGAACGAAAGAGATCCTCGACGAAGAAGGGCTAAAGGGAGAAGTGATGGGTGCTTCAAGTTCCGAGGAAGCATGCGAAAAAGGTATCAGACTGGTGAACTCCGGATATGCCGATATAGTATTGAAAGGTCTCGTCAAGACCTCCACACTGCTAAAGGCAGTTCTCAACAAAGAATGGGGGCTGAGATCCGGAAAGATCCTGAGCCATATTGTCGCTCTTGAAGTCCCCGCAATTGATAGAATAGTCTTCGTTACGGATGGTGGAATGGTAATTCGCCCAGACCTGCCAACCAAAATATCTATAATCGAAAACGCAGTATCCTTTTTGAAGTCACTAGGTTACGAAAAGCCAAAAGTTGCATTGGTAGCGGCTGTTGAGACAGTAAATGAAGACATGCCGGAAACCCTTGAGGCTGCAGTGATCTCGAAGATGGGCCAGAGGGGACAGATAATAGATTGTGAGATAGATGGTCCTCTTGGAATCGATAATGCATTATCATCGTTTGCAGCGGAAGTAAAGAAGGTCACCGGTCCAGTTGCGGGCAGGGCAGATCTACTTGTTGTGCCTGATATTGCCAGCGGAAACTTCCTTGGGAAGTCCGCCGTCTACTTTGCGGGTGGTAAAATTGCTGGACTTATTCTGGGTGCCTCGGCACCGATTGTTATTGTATCCAGGGCCGACTCATCTCCTTCGAAACTTGCTTCCATCGCTTTGGCAAGTTACTCATTAGGAGAACAATAATGAAAGTAGAGTTTGAAGATGAAGTTCTAGATCTTGAAGGCGGAATTCTGGTCAGAGAACTTCTCATCAATCTGGACGTTGATTCTGATCGGTACATAGTATTAAAAGACAGGAAAATGGCTGATCTAGACAGTTTTCTTGATGACGATTCAGAAGTATTGATCATCAAGGCGGTCGTTGGTGGGTAAAGATTCAAGGAAGCTGCTGACAAAGTTATCAGGAATCTCAATCCCGAGCTCGAGATTTTTTTTGTGTTCTCCATGGTAATCGCTACCACCTGTGGCAAGTAGATCAAGTTCTTTCGAGATCTCAAGAAGTTCATTTCTTGTTTCTATATCGTACGTCTTGTAGAATACCTCTGTTCCTTTCAGACCATAAGATTTCATTGTTCTTATCATCTCTACGGTCTGATCATGATCGAGCATCATAGAAAGAGGGTGAGCCAGGACTGGAATGCCTTCCGCAGAAAGGATGAGTTCTATGGCGGCTTTTATCGATAGTTTTTCTTTCTCTACATATGCTATTCCCTCTCTTCCGATGAACTGAGAGAAGGCTTCTTCTATGGAATCAGCGTACCCCTTCTTCACAATGAGATTCGCTATGTGAGGCCTTCCGAGACTCTCACCAGGAAAAGAATATTCGAGTTCTTCATCAGTTATACGAACTCCAAGGGATCTCAGCCTTGAGAGAATTCTGGTATTCCTGAGATCTCTTTTCAGTCTGACTTCTTTCAACTGGTTTTCGATAGAGGTAGCCGATGGAATCATTCCGTAACCTAGGATGTCAAGAGTCTCGTGAAAATCACAGCTAATCTCCACTCCTCTTACGTATCTTATTCCCATCTGTGAAGAAAGCTCGCTTGCTTCAACTTGACCGGCAAGAGTGTCATGATCTGTTATCGAGAGAGCGGTAATTCTCTTCTCGAGGGATTCTTCAATTATCCCAGCAACCGAGTTGGTTCCGTCTGAATGGTCTGAATGACAGTGAAAATCAACAAACATTCGTCTGCCACCTTTCTCATTAATGATGATATTATTCTACTAGAGGTGATGACAATAGAATACTACCTCAGTGAAGGGGCAATTTTGAAGA
>WOZY01000090.1 GCA_011620045.1 Mesotoga sp. | reverse complement strand
TGGCGTAACTTCCCCTTCGTCTACTTGATGCTTCTGTCGAGGCTTCAATCAATTCCTGAGGACTACTACGAGGCAGCGGAGATAGATGGAGCAACAGCATGGCAGAAGTTCACGAATATCACTCTTCCCGAGATTTTCTTCGTTATGGGAGCTGTAGCTCTTATGAGGGGAATCTGGAACTTCTACAAGTTTGACGAGGTATATTTGATAAGCAAAAGAGCCGGTACTCTTCCGATATTCATTTATGAAAGGGTAATAGGCACAACTTCACCTGAGTATGGCATTGCGGCTGCAATCGCAACCATTCTAATGGTTATCATGTTCGGATTGATAACCGCATACGTCAAGAAGGTGTTGAAATGGTAAAGAAGAAGACACCTTTCAGAAGAATAATGTTTGTTCTTGGAATTCTCACAATCTGTTTCTTTATTCTAATTCCCTTCTATTTCATGGTTCATGTATCTCTTAAAGCAGACTACGATCCAAATAAGCTAACCTTTTCCGATTTTACAATAAGGAACTATCTGGAGATATTTGGGCTCATTCAGAGCAGCGAAACGGAGTTTTTCGGTGACGAGATAATACGAGCGAATCTGGAACCTGTATTGAAGAGAATAGATGAGTTGGAGAAAAGAACAGCCTCGCTCGAAGCATACACTCAGTATGTTCATGAAGTTCAGCTGAAGGATAAGGAGAAAGAACTCAGAGACATCGTAGATCTCGTGATTGACTTCAGCGGACTTGAGGTCGAAAATAGGGAAGAGTTTATCGAGAACTCCCTAATTCCCGGCACAGAAGAGGCCAAGACCATTGAAGAGAATATGAAATCAATATTCAGTGCGAACGATTTGAAACGATTTACAGATCTAAGAACTGAGGTTGAAAATGCGCTTACAGAGGAATCACTGATTTCCGGTTTCGAAAACGCAAAGGCTCAGCTAAAATCTTACGAAGATCAAAAAACGAAAATTCTTGAAGAAAGAGCAAGCGAATTCCCCTTTTTGAAGTATCTGAGAAACTCTCTGGCTTTTGCGGGAACTTCCGCCTTGATAAGTCTCTTCGTTGCGATTCTGGGGGCTTACGCCTTTTCAAGACTTAGATTCAAGGGAAGAGGAGCAGTCCAGCGATCGGTTCTTTTCGTGTATCTGTTCGGTGGCACCGTAATAATGGTCCCACTTTATCAGATGGCGGTGAAACTCGGAATCCTTTCCTCGCCTCTGGGCACGGGAATGTATTTGATTATGGTCTATGTGATTCAGACACTTCCAGTCTCCCTTTACATGCTGGGAAATTACTTCAGAACAATACCGTTTTCAATTGAGGAAGCCGCAATCATTGATGGGTGTTCCAGAGTGCAGGCGATCTTCAAAATTGTTATTCCGCTCTCTCTTCCAGCAATTGTCACAGTTTATATCTATGCCTTTATGATTGGATGGAACGAATACTTGTTTGCATCTGCCTTCCTTGGTCTAAAATCTTATAAGGATCTCTTCACTCTTCCAATCGGGTTGAACGCATTTTCCGGTTCGGCTCATGCCGTTTGGGGAAGGCTGATGGCGGCTTCAGTAGTTTCGGCTATCCCAATCATAATTATCTTCAGTCTTATGCAGAAGTATCTGACAAGCGGATTCACTGCTGGCGGTGTCAAAGAATAGGAGGTGGAAACATGCCGGGACTGAATCACAAATCATATGACATTGTAGTCGGAATACCAAGTTATAACAACTCGAATACTATCAAATACGTTGTTGAGACGGCAGCAAAAGGTCTTGGTCAGTTTTTCCCATCGTTAAGAGGCTGTATCATCAATTCAGATGGAGGATCGACGGACAATACAGAAGAGGTTTTCTATTCGGCTTCCAGTAATGGAACAGACCTGTTGTCTTTCAGATATCGGGGGATCTCTGGAAAGGGAAGCGCAATGAGATCGATAATGGAGAAGGCCCTCACTCTTGATGCTCAGGCAGTGGTATTTCTCGACTCAGATTTAAGAAGTGTAGAACCTTTTTGGATAGACAGACTTGCCCGTCCGATCTTTGAAAAGAACGCTGCTTACGTTACCCCTTACTACATTCGACACAAATACGACGGAACGATAACCAACAGCATCTGCTACCCTCTTACAACGGCCCTTTATGGAAAGAAGGTAAGACAACCTATTGGAGGAGATTTCGGTGTAAGTAGAGAAATGCTTGACTATTACATCTCCGTATCTGAGGAGACGTGGAAATCCGACGTTTCCAGGTTTGGAATCGATATCTGGATGACCACTTCTGCAATTAATGAGGCAAGAGGAAGTATATACCAGGCAGCTTTAGGTACGAAAATTCATGACGTGAAGGATCCAGGCAAGCAGCTTGGAAATATGTTCAGAGAAGTCGTTGGCACTTTGTTTTCCCTTATGCAGAGGTATGAAGATTTCTGGAGACCGGTGAAAGATTACTATGAATCGCCAATCTATGGTGAAGTAGTAGCTGGAGAACCAGAATCGGTAGAAGTCGATTTGGGGAATATGATTCTCAAG
>WOZY01000245.1 GCA_011620045.1 Mesotoga sp. | reverse complement strand
CACCATCTCGGTAATTAAGCAAAGCGATTCTTGCCGTTCTGTTCGGATCATATTCTATAGATATGACTTTCGCAGGAATACCTATCTTGTCTCTCTTGAAATCGATAACTCTGTAGCGCCTTTTGGTTCCCCCACCCTGATGCCTAACTGTTATTCTTCCATGATGGTTTCTACCGGCGTTATTTTTGATTGGCTCCAGAAGAGACTTTTCCGGTTCAGTCTTCGTAACTTCCTTGAAGTCTGGAAGAAGCATTGACCTTCTGCTTTTGGTGACGGGATTAAACTTTCTCAATGCCATGTCGTCTCACCTCACCTTAGTGTTGGCCTTCGAGTTCTTTAATCCTGTATCCAGTCACAAGCGTAACGATTGCTTTCTTCCAGGACCTCGACTTGCCAACAAAGACACCACGTTTCTTTGGTTTTCCCTTCATGTTCATAATATTTACCTGTTCGACCTTCACATTGAAAAGCTTCTCAACGGCGTCTTTTACAGCATGCTTATTGGCATCTCTATGTACTTCAAAAATGTACTTATTCATCTCACCAGAAGCAACTGTCTTTTCAGTGATCAGCGGTCTGAGGAGAACGTCTCCGTAATACTTCTTTTCAGTCATTAACCGAGCACCTCCTCGATCTTACGGACAAGATCAGTCGTGATCACAAGCTTTTCATGATTTATTATGTCGTAGACGTTAAGTCCGTCGATATTTGTCTTGCCGGTGACGGCTGCATTTCCAGGATTATCCGCTACTATTACTTTTACGCCATAAATGTTTTTCCCGGAGAGTCTAACGTTCTGATACTCGTCATTCTGCCATGGCAGTACGAAGAGTGTCTTCTGCGACTTATCGAGTCCAAGATTACTCAAGACCTCTCTGAGCTGCTTTGTCTTTGGATTGTCAAACTTGAGATCATCCAAAACAATTAGATTGCCTTCATTGAGTCTGAGACTTAGAGCAGATCGTAGCGCAACCTTCTTCATTTTCTTGGTCATATTGAACGACCAGTCTTTTGGCTTTGGTCCATGAATTACTCCACCGTGTCTCCAAAGTGGACTTCTCGTTGAACCTACTCTTGCTCTTCCTGTGTGCTTCTGGGCCCAGGGTTTTCTTCCCCCGCCCCTAACCTCTGATCTTGTCTTAGCCGAAGCCAGTCCGGCACGTCTGCCTGAAAGCTGCATATTAACGTACCTGAACATCAGATCTTTGTTCGGTTCAACGTTAAAGACGCTTTCAATCAATTCTACCGTACCAACTTTCTGTCCGGCCATATTCACAACGTCGGCTTGAGCCATTGTTGCGTCCTCCTTCCAACACATTTTCGGGGCTATCTGTTTGCGCTCCTGATTACTAAGAGGCCGCCCCTCGCTCCTGGAACTGCGCCATAAATGGCTAAGAGTCCATTCTCTGCATCGACTTTTACTACGGTTAGATTCTTTACAGTCTTCTTTTCGTTACCGTACTGACCAGGCATCTTCTTACCCTTCCAGATCTTCGCAGGATCAGTGTGATTACCAACTGAACCCAATTCTCTGTGGAATTTCGAACCATGAGAAGCCTCTCCACCTCTGAAGTTCCATCGCTTCATCGCGCCGGAAAAACCTCTACCCTTAGAAAATCCAGTTACGTCTACCTTTTCGCCTTCAGAAAAAACGCCAGCTTCTATGATATCACCAACATTGAAGTCATTGATGTTACCAACCTTGAACTCTTTGAGAACTCTATGTGGTTTGACCTTTACCGCTTCAAACTTCTTCACCAGAGGCTTTGTCAGTACTTTTCTTGCTCTTTCCGGTGTAAGCTCTTCGAATCCAACTTGAATGGCGTCGTATTCTCCACCTTCACTCGTCTTTTTCTGTACTACTGTACATGGACCGGCTTTCACTACGGTAACTCCGAAGGCTTTCCCATCTTTGTATATAGTTGTCATACCGAGTTTTCTACCCAATATACCTTTCATCTATCACACCTCCGAAGTCTCTTTACAGTTTAATCTCCACGTCTACACCTGCGGGGAGGTCGACTTTCATAAGAGAATCTATCGTCTTTGGCGTAGGATCGAGTATCTCAATCAACCTCTTATGAACAAGTTTCTCAAACTGCTCTCTTGCATCCTTGAACTTGTGTGGCGAAGTTAGAACAGTGTAGAGCGTCCTCTCCGTTGGCAATGGCACCGGACCCGATACCTTGGCATTGGTGAGCTTTACAGCTTCGACAATCTTCTTGGCCGACAAGTCAAGCAGTTTATGATCGTAAGCCTTCAAGCGAATCCTGATTTTTTGCTTGGCCATGCCTAAATGTTCCCTCCTTCTGTTAACAGGGAAGGGAGATTACTCCCCCTTCTCCTGGAAAGACCGTTAATCACTCAATTATTGAGCTGACGACTCCGGCACCAACTGTCCTGCCACCCTCACGGATTGCGAATCTCAAACCCTTTTCAATCGCAACGGGATAGATAAGCTGGATAGTCATTTCAACGTTATCGCCAGGAATAACCATTTCAACACCCTCGGGAAGATCTGCGATTTCTCCAGTAACGTCTGCAGTCTTAATAAAGAACTGCGGCCTGTAACCCTTTGTGAACGGGGAATGGCGACCTCCCTCTTCCTTCTTGAGAACATAGACGTTTGCGGTGAATTTCCTGTGAGGTGTTATGGATCCTGGTTTTGCAAGTACCTGACCTCTCTTGACTTCTTCTTTTGCCACACCTCTCAGAAGTGCCCCGATGTTGTCGCCGGCCTGCCCTTCGTCAAGGAGTTTTCTGAACATTTCCACTCCGGTACATACGGTTTTCTTTGTCTCATAAGAAAGTCCAATTATCTCAACTTCATCGCCGACATGAACAACTCCACGCTCTATTCTTCCAGTAACGACTGTACCTCTTCCTGTTATGGTGAAGATATCCTCCACCGGCATAAGGAAGGGCTTGTCAGTTTCTCTGACAGGATCCGGGAAGTAATCGTCGCAGGCATTCATAAGTTCGTATATGCTCTCTGTCCATTCATTTGGACTGTCTGCTTCAAGTGCCTTGAGCGCAGAGCCCTTGATTACGGGAAGTTCGTCGCCAGGGAAATCATAGGAAGAAAGAAGCTCTCTTACTTCTTCCTCAACCAGTTCGACTAATTCTTCATCGTCGACTGCGTCAATCTTGTTTATGTACACCACCATTGCGGGAACGTTGACCTGTCTCGCGAGGAGAACGTGTTCTCTTGTCTGAGGCATAACGCCGTCAGTAGCAGCGACAACAAGAATGGCTCCATCCATCTGTGCGGCTCCGGTGATCATGTTCTTGATATAGTCAGCGTGACCTGGACAGTCGATGTGGGCATAATGCCTTTTGTCAGTCTGGTACTCGATATGAGAAACGTTTATTGTGATTCCTCTTGCCTTTTCCTCCGGTGCCTTGTCAATTGAGTCAAACGGGGAGAAGTCGGCAAGACCCTTGAATGCCAGACTCTTTGTGATTGCCGCAGTAAGAGTAGTCTTACCGTGGTCAATGTGTCCAATCGTACCGATGTTAAGATGTGGTTTTGAACGTTCGAATTTTTCCTTAGCCATGGTTTCCCTCCTCCAAATACTTATTTGGGATCTCTATCTTCCAAGAATCTTATCTGCAATTTTCACTGGAACTTCCGAATAATGAGAGAACTGAATAATGTGGATTGCTCTTCCCTGCGAGAGAGATCTGCAAACTGTCGCATAACCGAATAGTTCGGAAAGAGGGACATGAGCTTTAATGATTTTAAGACCAGCCCTGGTTTCGAAACCCTCGATCTTGGCTCGCCTGGAATTCAGATCGGCAATCAAGTCTCCCATATATTCTTCAGGCGTGTTTATCTCTACAGCCATTATCGGTTCAAGCAAAGCGGGACTCGCTTTGCGTACAGCTTCTTTGAAGGCCATTGATCCAGCTATACTGAAAGCAATCTCCGAAGAATCCACTTCGTGATACGAACCGTCCAGCAAAGATACTCTCACGTTGACCATTGGGTAACCGGCAAGATAACCGGAATCCATCGCCTCTCTCACTCCACGTTCCACAGGTTTGATAAATTCCTTCGGAATCGTTCCACCGACAGTCTTGTCTTCGAAAACAAAGTTTGAGCTCATGTCGGTAATGGGCTCAACGCTAAGAACCACATGTCCGTACTGTCCCTTGCCACCAGTCTGCCTAATATACCTTGCTTCGCCAGTGGCTTTGGTTCTTATCGTCTCTCGATATGCTACCTGAGGATTTCCAACCCTGAGTCCAACATTGAACTCCCTTTTTATCCTCTCAACGATAACTTCCAAATGCAGCTCTCCCATACCTGACAAAATAGTCTCTCCCGTCTCGCTGTCAACGTAACTCTTCAGGGAAGGGTCCTCCTCAACGAGAGCCACAAGAGCCTTTGTCAGTTTCGAAGCATCATCCTTTGTTTGTGGTTCTATGGCAATCGAAATAACCGGCTCTGGAAACTCAATCTTTTCCAGGATTATCTTCTCATCGCCAGAAACCACTGTCTCGCCTGTCATTGAATTCTTTAAACCCACTACCGCAACTATGTCTCCTGCACGAATATAGTCGACTTCTTCTCTCTTGTCGGCATGCATGAAGAGCAGTCTGGAAATTCTTTCTTTGACATTCTTATTTGTGTTGAACACGTACGAACCCTTTTCGAGGGAACCTGAATAGACTCTTAAAAAGGTCAGCTTTCCTACAAATGGATCGACCATGATTTTGAAAGCCATCGCAACAAAGGGACCGTTTTCATCAGGATGGACCTCTACGTCTTTTCCGCTATCTAGAACCTTTCCAAGAACAGGCGGTAAATCTTTTGGGGACGGCAGATAATCGATAATCGCGTCAAGAAGAGGTTGGATTCCCTTGTTCTTAAAGGCAGAACCACAGAGAATAGGCGTAACCTGCCCTGAGAGTGTAGCCTTTCTTATGGCCGCTTTCATCCTTTCAACGGGAAGCTCTTCGCCCTCTATATATAATTCCATAAGCTCTTCATCGAACTCGGCCACATGAGTAACCAGGTCTTCACGAGCTTCATTTACCTGACTGAGCATGTTCTCAGGTATAGGAGAAGTACTGAACTCTGTCCCTTCCTGATTCGTCCATCTGAAGGTCTTCATTTCAACAAGATCAATAACACCTTCAAAGCTTGACTCAGAACCGATTGGAAGCTGGATTGCAACTGGGTTTGCTTTCAGTTTGGTAACCATGGTGCCTATCGCGCTCTCAAAGTCCGCACCAATCTTGTCCATTTTGTTCATGAAGGCGATCCTTGGCACATGATACTTGTCTGCCTGTCTCCACACTGTCTCTGATTGAGGCTCAACACCAGCCTGGGCATCGAAGACCGCAACGGCGCCATCAAGAACCCTTAAAGACCTTTCAACTTCAACTGTGAAGTCAACGTGCCCGGGTGTATCAATAATATTGATTCGATGATCTTTCCAGAATGCCGTAGTTGCAGCAGAAGTGATAGTGATACCTCTTTCCTTTTCCTGGTCCATCCAGTCCATTGTTGCCGTTCCTTCGTTAACGTTTCCGAGCTTGTAATTCTTACCTGTATAGAAAAGAATCCGCTCGGTAGTAGTAGTTTTACCGGCATCTATATGGGCCATTATTCCTATGTTCCGAGTCTTCTCTAGGGTTGTGGCTCTTTCTTTCACTATCTTTCCTCCCGCAGAAACATCTTTACCATCTGAAATGAGCGTATGCCTTTCCTGCCTCCGCCATTCTGTGTACGTCTTCTCTCTTCTTCACTGCATTGCCCTGACCATTATAAGCATCTACCAGTTCAAGCGCAAGCTTTTCCCTAAGAGGTTTTCCGGACTTTGCTCTGGCAGATGTGACAATCCATCTTATCGCGAGAGCTACCGCTCTTCTCTCGGGAACCTCAAAAGGTATCTGATAAGTGGCCCCTCCAACTCTTCTCGGTCTTACTTCCAGAAGAGGCTTAACATTACCCAAAGCCTTCTTGAAAGCTTCCATGGGAGGCTGCTTGGTTCTTTCAGAAAGAACTTCAAGTGCTCCATAAACGGTAGCTTCTGCCTTGCTCTTCTTCCCACCTATCATTATCTTGTTTATCAATCTGGTCACTACTGTGTCGTTGTAAATTGGATCAAGTACTACTTCTCTTTTCTCAGACTGACGTCTTCTCATCTAGGACTGCCTCCTCATTTCTTCGGCCTCTTGGCGCCATAACGACTTCTGGACTGCTTCCTGTTCGCTACTCCCTCGGCATCTAAAGTGCCTCTTACAATCTTGTATCTTACGCCAGGAAGGTCTTTCACTCTCCCACCTCTTACAAGAACAACGGAATGCTCCTGAAGATTGTGTCCTTCACCAGGAATGTAGGCCGTGACTTCTGTCCCGTTAGAGAGACGCACCCTTGCGATCTTTCTCAAAGCCGAGTTGGGTTTCTTGGGTGTCATAGTAGAGACCCTTACGCAAACACCGCGCTTCTGTGGGTTATTTTCAAGCGCCGGAGAAGCAGATTTCTGTTTCAACTGTTTTCTTCCGTGTCTTATCAACTGATTTATCGTGGGCATCTAGTTGCGATTCGCCTCCTTCTAAGCATTTTGCCGAAAGCAATTGTACAATGCGGCGGTGATACTGTCAATTGAAGCCTGCTGAACGAGATGTTTCGGATGGCAATCGTTACAGAAGAGTTACCTTGCGTTTCAAAGATTCTCCAATCAAATTGAAGAAGGCAAGTTCTTGGGTCGTCTGTCCTTTCTTGATTAATTCATCAAGTTCTTGAAGGATGACAACAAGTAGTCTGAGTTTTTCTGATGTGAATTTTAAACTTAAATCTTCCCTCTCCTCTTTCGTGTTTGAAAAACTGTATCCAACAAGCCTTGCAACCCTTGCACTGCTAATACCGGTGTAAGTGGAGATCTCTTTTATCTCCGACCACGAAACACTGGCGGAACCTCTTCTAACTTCAATTATAGTCCCCAAATCGAAAATAATCTTGAGAAGAACCGACGAAAAATAAGTGAATGGAATCATCGATCTTCTTGCCGAACTTAGGAAGTCATTATCGTTGTTCAAGAAATAATAGGCTAACGATTCAACTTCGATATCTATATCGATATCAACGAATTCTTCAACGGTCTTAGCGTCTATATCTCTGGAAAGGATCGACAGCTTTTCCAGTTCTCGGAGAATCCTGTATTCCTTTCTTCCGATTCTCTCAATTAGCGCCGAGGCAGCCTCTCCAGAAATCTTGATCTTCGCCAATTTAGCAATCTTCATGACATGAGCCTGCCACTTTTCCTCTTCCCAAGGCCTGGGAAGATTGAAGCTGAACCTCTGAACTTGGGTTTTTGCGCCCAGTTTTCCTTCAACATACACATCGATATCCTCGTCTATCGAAGGAATCATTGTCTCGACTAACGATCGCTCTTCTCTCTTCCATTTATCGAATCCCGAAAGCCTAATTGGTTTTGTTCCAAACATTCCAGCAGTCGACAAAGCCATTTTGAGTCTGGCTTCTTTTTCTGGCATATCTTCAGTTAGGCAAAGATATTCGCTTGTTCTTTCACGTATGAAAAAATCTTTGAGTACATCACTATCTCCCGTTATCTCATAAATCATTGTTCAGCGCTCCTAACCAGACCTCCATCCTGTCCAGTAGAGGTTGGCCTGCATCTGGATACTGGTTGATGACTGCGCCTGACCCATGAACAATGATTTTGTCTATTCCATAGATTTCGGCAACTTCCTTCACATCAAGCAACGAGTATCCACTCAAATCAGGCATTTTCCAGCTATAGACTCCCTCGTAAACTTCCTTCTCAACGCCAATACCATAGAGGTTTCTGACTACCGAAGCGAACATCGGCGCAGCCACAAACCCTCCATAGTAGGCTCCAGCTTTGGGGGTGTCTATCATAATATACAGTGTATATGTTGGATTCTCTACAGGGAAGAAACCAAAGAACATTGAAAAGTAAGTCTCTTCATTGTATCCTCCAGGTCCAGCTTTTTGCGCCGTACCGGTTTTTCCAGCGATTCTTACTCCGTCGACTTTGGCCATTGTGCCAGTTCCCTCAATAACAACACTTTCCAGAATTGGGAGCATAGTGGAGACAAGCTGTGACGAGAAAAGTGTTCCATCGACCTTTTTCGGGATATTAACAAGACCATCATCACTCCTGATGGCTCTTGCAAATATGGGGGTCAAGAACTGTCCACCTGCCGGAAATACATTTAAGGCCTTCACCATTTGGAATATGTTCACTCCGAGTCCCTGACCAATCGGAAACTGGTAAGGGGAAATCAGAGACCAGTCTTTTGCCTCAGGCAAAATACCGGGAGTCTCTCCAGGGAGATCCACACCGGACAACCTTCCAAAACCAATATTGTTAAGTTGTCTGTACATTTCTTCTTTGCCCAGAGTGTTTAGTATTCTACCTCCAACCTGAACAGAAGCTACGTTGCATGAATTTATGATAGCCTCTCTGAACGTCTGAATCCCGTGACGTTCGCCTTCTGTATCACGTATAATTATGTCAAGCCCTGACACGGGCTGAATTTTCCCATCACAATTGAAAGTCATTGTTTCAGTGATTGATCCACTTTGCAAGGCCAGAGAGTAGATTAGAGGTTTAATCGTCGATCCTGGCTCAAAGATGCCCATAAGACCTACATCCCAATCATAGGTTCCGGCATAGGCAATAATCTTTCCGGTCTTGCTTTCCACAAGAAGCGCAACACCGCCATCTGCCATGTTTTTTTCAACGGTTGAAAGCAGTTCTTCATAGATCATCTTCTGTATATCTATGTCAACTGAAAGATATACGTCACTGCCATTTCTTGGCTCTTCCCTGACGGTGTTTGTAAGGGTTCTTCTTATTAGGCCATCCTCTTTTCCAGATAATTGCTCATTGTAGCTCAGCTCAATCCCATTCATTGGAACTCCGCCTTTATCAAGCTTTCCCAATATTCTATCAAGTCCATATTCGCTGAAACTTAGTCTCTCCCTTTGCATTTCCAAGGAGATATATCGCTTGGTAATAGGTGTGATTTTTCGCTGCATTTCGTCATTAGTCGGTGTCGTTCCAAGAAGAAGAAAGTTCTTTGTGGTTTGAAGATTCTCATCCAGTCTCTCGTAAGGTATTCCAAACGATAGTTCAATGTTTCTCAGCACTCTCTCTTTTTGATCAGAAGAAGTTGCTAATCTAAGATACCCGAGATCGAGCCATGCCTCGTAAATTATGGAATCGCTGGCTAGAAGTCTGCCCTTTGAATCGTAGATCGATCCTCTAAGTGCCGGGATTTTATTTACACCCAAAACTACCGGCACATCAGGTTCAGTGAACAACGAAATATATCCCGCTCTCACAGCGAAGACTCCTACACAAAGTATCAAGAGTACATACAACAGCGTAACTCTCCTAGCAAGCTTCTTAATTTATGATACACCTCGACAAAGTTCTACTTTTCAGCTCTTGCTCCAACAACAGTCTGCAAATACGAAATTTCTCTGGAAACATCTTCAAGCCTAGATTTCATGACCGTAATGTCTTGTTCTCTTCTAGATGCCACCTCTGTAATTTTGTCAACCTCGTTGCCGAAATAAAACGGGAGAGCAATTGAAACTGCCAATGAAAGAAAAATAACGAGTACTTGCAGAAAACCAAATAAACCCCACACATCGCTGTTTGCTAAGGCTTTATCGCCTTCACGAACTAGCGACTTCCGCTTCGCTGTTATGGCTTGCACGAGATGTTCCTCCCTTCAAATCCGCTCCGCTGCCCTCAATCTTGCACTTCTTGCTCTTAGATTGAGTTCTACTTCTTCTTCCGACGGCCGTAAAGGTTTCTTCGTTAGTATCTTCAACTCAGAATTCGATTTCTCCCTGAACACTCTCTTCGCTATGCCGTCTTCCAAAGAATGAAAAGAAATAATAACGATCCTACCGCCTTGCTTCAGAAAACCGGGAATTCTCTTCAATGTACTGTCGATGTTTTCAAGTTCTTGATTCACTTCAATTCTAATTGCTTGAAAAGTCCTTGTTGCGAAATGTCTCTTTCGTTTGTACCTTTCGGCTGGGGGAATAGCTGCTTTCACTGCATCATGCAAATCTTTCGTCGTGAACAAGGGTCTTCTGGAAACAATGCTTCTAGCTATTCTTCTGGCGAATCGCTTTTCATCTCCGTACTCAAACACAATCCTTGCGAGTTCGCTTTCCTTATAGCTGTTCACCACATCTGCTGCTGTAGTTTTCAAAGAAAGGTTCATACGCATATCGAGCGGTTCGTCCAGTTCGTACGAAAACCCTCTTCCTTTAGACTTCAACTGAAAAGTGGAGAGTCCCACGTCTAGCAGAAAACCATCTACCTTTTCAATACCAGCCTGCTTAAGCACACTTTCGAAATCAACATAAGAGAGATTGAATAATCCGTAACTTCCCCGGTAATCTTCGAGATTCTGCTCCGCTATATCCAGAACCTCACGGTCAACATCCAGTCCAAAAACCCTCGCTTGACCGTTAGTGACCTCAAGAATGGCTTTCATGTGGCCACCCTCACCAGCGGTACAATCTACATAAGTCCCATTGACACGTTCACCAAGCAAATAATGGAGCGCTTCGTGAACCATGACGCTCCTGTGGTGTTCGTCATATTGCCTGGACATCTAATTCACTCCGCTCGAGAGAATAATAACATTTTTCTATAGTCAAAGTCAAACTCAACTGACTATTCATTCTAAAGATTTTTCGATTGAAGAGAAGAAAAGCAGCTCCTTCTCTATGAATTCGTCTATCTCGCCATTCATGACAGATTGGATATCTCCTGTCTCAGCGTCAGTTCGATGATCCTTGACCATTGTGTACGGTTGAAAAACGTAGGACCTTATTTGATTGCCCCATGATATGTCCTTCTGATCACCCATTAATCTCAGTTTCTCATTCCGCTTCTTCTCGATCTCTATTTCAAAGAGCTTTGCATAAAGCATTTTCATTGCATTTGCCTTGTTTTGATGTTGAGATCTTTCTGTCTGACATGCAACAACTATGCCGCTAGGGAGATGGGTAATCCTGACGGCAGAATCAGTTTTGTTGACATGCTGTCCACCAGCACCTCCCGATCTGTAAGTATCGACTTTCAGATCTTCAGGTTTGATCTCAATCTCAGGTACTTCGTCCATCTCCGGAAACACACTGATCGAAGCAAATGATGTGTGTCGCCTGTGATTTGCATCAAAAGGCGAGATCCGCACCAATCTGTGAACACCGGCTTCAAATTTAAGTTTTCCGTACGCATATGGACCGGAAAAATTCAGGGTCACACTCTTGATTCCAGCTTCGTCCCCAGGCAATTCGTCTACAATTGTAATCTTGAATCTGTTCGCCTCTGCCCATCTCATGTACATTCTCATAAGCATTGACGCCCAGTCCTGAGACTCGGTTCCTCCGGCACCAGGGTGGATTGACATGAAACAGTTATTATTATCGTATTCTCCGCTTAGAAGGATCGTTAGCTCAAATTCCCTGACCTTCTTTTCTGCCGACCTTACAAGCTCTTCAACGTGCCTCACGTAACTCTCGTCTTCTACCGATAGCTCCACAGCAATGTCTATGCTTTCAAACTCCTCTTCCACATCCCTTAGAAGACCGAGGGTCCCCCGGAGAGACTGTGCCTCTATTCCCAGCTTAGAAGCCTCTTTTTGGTCACTCCATATTGAGGGATCGCTCATTCGCTTTTCGATCTCCTTCAGTTTCTCATCTATCTTCTCGAGATCAAGAGTCTCTCTTATCGAATCGAACTTTTCTCTCAGCTCTTGAATTCTCAAGTTCGTTTCATAACTAATCAAATTGCACCTCCGGACTAACGTTTCACCTTGAACCTTTTTGTGCCCTTCTTCTTGCCGCCAACGTCACCCTTTTTATCTCCTCCGGCTCGACTGAAATCAGAGTGCACAGCTTGAAGACTCCTGAATTCCTTGTCCGCGTTTTGCTTGGCCTTAT
>WOZY01000135.1 GCA_011620045.1 Mesotoga sp. | reverse complement strand
TGAGCTGCTAGATATACCTATTATTCTTGGGTCCGCAACACCAAGAGTTGGACACTATCACCTGGTTGAATCTGACAGACTATCTCTACTCCGTCTAACAGAAAGACCTGTCGGGTCCTTTCCCACAATCGAGATAATCGATATGAAAGAAGAGAAGAACCCGATAATCAGTAAAAGGGCACTAGAGGAAATCGGACAAACGATTTCTGCAGGAAAGCAAGTCTTTGTTTTCGTCCATAGAAAAGGATATTCAAATTACGTGGTCTGCTACACATGTGGAAACACAGTTAGCTGTCCTCATTGTTCGGTGTCCATGACCTATCACAAAGTAGATAATTCCCTTAAGTGCCATTACTGCGGCTACAGAGAACCCGCACCTAAGTCTTGTCCTGTTTGCGGCTCAATGACTCTCTCTGCACGGGGCTTCGGCACAGAGAGAGTAGAACACGATCTGCAAAAGTATTTCCCTTCAGCAAGAATCATGAGAATGGACAGAGAGACGATCGACAACCCCATTTCATATGAAAAGGCCTTACTCGAAATCTCAAGAAAGGAATGTCAGATAATTGTAGGTACAAAGATGATAACCAAAGGCCTTGACTTTCCCGATGTTGAGATGGTTCTGATTATTGACGCCGACAGATTGATGAGTTTCCCAAGCTATGATAGTCCGGAAACCGCTTTTCAGCACATTTCCCAGGTCAGCGGACGATCCGGCAGAGCAAGCATAGGGAAAGCATTCATTCAGAGCTTCAATCCAAACAACAGAATAATGAAAGCTGCCTTCGAAAGAGACTATGAAACCTTCTATTTAGCTGAAATAACTCTCCGAAAAGAGTTGAATAACCCACCTTTCAGTAAAATTGCGGAAGTAATATGTTACGGAGAGACTGAGGACGAGAGCGGACTGTTGGCCGAAAAGATCGCAGAAGAAATAAGAAAAGCAAGAATCGATTCGATCGAGGTATTTGGCCCAATTGCTCCGCTTCTTTCAAAGCTCAAGAATTCCTACAGAATGAAAGTTACCGTAAAGCTTCCGCCAGGCGCAAACTGCGAATTTCTCCAGAAGATACAGAAGAAACATCCCGCCGATGTCCAGATAATTATCAACGGCATCGGCGGAATAGTGTAGTTTAGAGTCCTCTTTTCAGTTCTCCCGGGAAGAAACAGGAAACATAATGACCTCCACCTACATCCTGCAGTTTGGGTTCTTCTTTGGAGCAGACATCTTTCGCTATCGGACATCTCGGATGGAATCTGCAGCCAGAAGGTGGGTTTATCGGACTGGGAACATCGCCTTCGAGAAGTATTCTCTGTTTCTTCTTCTCAGGGTTGGCTTCGGGAATTGCAGACATCAAAGAAACCGTGTAAGGATGGAGCGGTTTATCGAAGAGCTTCTTCTTGTCTGCGAGCTCGGCGATCTTTCCGAGATACATCACCGCAACACGCTTGCTTACATGTTTCACGACTCCAAGATCGTGCGCAATGAAGAGATATGTAAGTCCAAACTCCTTCTGAAGATCGCTCAAAAGATTAAGAATCTGGGCCTGGATCGACACGTCAAGTGCAGAAACGGCTTCATCGCAGACGATGAGCCGAGGATTAAGAATGAGCGCTCTGGCAACGCCGATACGTTGCCTCTGACCGCCGCTGAACTCGTGAGGAAATCTCGACATATGATCTTTTGAAAGACCGACTTTTGTCATGATGTCGGCCACCTTATCCAGTACGTCTCTACCTGTAGCGAGACCGTGAATTCTTGCACCTTCACCGATAATATTCTTGACTCTCATTCTTGGATTCAAAGAAGAAAACGGGTCCTGAAAGATAATCTGAGCATCTCTTCTGAATGCCTTTCTCTTGTCTTTCCTGTTTCCCAGAAGACTCTTCATGAATTCACCGCTATCTTCGTTGAATTCTTTGAAGTACTTCTCGGCCATCTTTTTGTCAAAGTCGTTGTCAAAAGAGTTCAAGACGGCTTCAACAGAGCCTGATTTTGCTTTCAAATCTGAAAACTTTTCGACGTATGTCTTTTTCAAGTATTTTCTAGCCTTCAACAAGGGCATGAAGAAATGTGTTGTGTCCTCATCTCCGACGATTATTCTACCTGAGGTTGGTTCATAAAGCCTGAGAACAGTCATACCGGCAGTAGTCTTGCCACAGCCAGACTCGCCGACCAGTCCGAGTGTCTCCTTTTCATAGATATCGAAACTTACGTCGTCAACGGCCTTAACCTGCGCAACAACTCTTCTGAAGACTCCAGCTTTTACTGGAAAATACTTCACGAGTTCATCTGCTCTGAGAAGCAACTTGCTTTCGTTCGGAATGCTCATGCGCTCTCACCTGCCCTCGATACTTTGATCGTTTCAATGAGCTCATCTATATGCCAGCAGGCAGCAGTGTGTTCGCTCTCTATTTCTACTAGAGGCGGCTCTTCCTTTCGACACTTGTCTGTGGCGAGAGGGCATCTGGTGTTGAACCTGCATCCGTCGGGGAAATCAAGAGGGTCGGGAACGACTCCGGGGATGTTATAGAGAACTTCTTTGTCC
>WOZY01000163.1 GCA_011620045.1 Mesotoga sp. | reverse complement strand
CAACGGAGCTGCTTCGAAATTCTCTTAGAGAGGCCGTTGAAAACAGAATCTCGGTGATCAACTCAGACCCTATAGTATTTCTTAGCGGCGGTCTCGACAGCAGCTGCATAGCGGCGGTGACGAGTTCTCTTAATGGATCACTTAGAACATTCACCGTCGGAAGCGGGGATGGAAAAGACCCGAAATTCGCCAGGGAAGTCTCCGAGTATCTCGGTACAGATCACAGTGAATATACTTATGATTTCAAAGAGATGCTTAAAACTCTACCGGAAGTTATCTACCACCTTGAGTCGTTTGACCCTCCGCTAGTAAGGAGTGCGATTCCCAACTACATCGTGGCAAAAATGGCCGCAGAAGATGATAGTTCCTTCGTCTTCATGGGAGAAGGCGCAGACGAACTCTTTGCCGGTTACGAGTATATGAAAGAACTGCCTTCTGCAGAGTCTATAGATGAAGAATCTATGCGGATAACAAGAAACGGTTATCGTTCGGGCTTTCAGCGCAATGATAGGATGTCCTTAGCATTTGGAATCGAGTTTGACGTACCGTTCATGGACCCTTCAGTTGTGAATCTCGCATTCTCAATTCCCGCCGATTGGAAAATCCACGGGCCGGAAAAGACCGAGAAGTGGATTCTCAGGAAGGCGTTCGAGAGGGAACTTCCCGAAAGTGTCGTATGGCGAAAAAAGAGTAAGTTCAGCGTTGGCTCAGGCTCATCGCATCTAATGAAGGAATATGCTGAAGAGAAAATCAGCGACTCCGAATTCGAGACTGAAAGGCGAGAGAAAGGAATTAGGTCGAAGGAAGAGCTTCTTTATTACCGTATATTCGACGACTTGTTCCCTTCCAGAAGCGCCGCAGAAACAGTTTACAGAAGCTGATTACAGAGACTAGCTCTTGAAAAACTCACAATTCGACTATAAACGGTTCGTTCGCGGGAGATGTTCTTATTACAGCTTCTAGATGAGGAAGCCCTTCAACATCTTCCAGATCGCAGCAGACCGACGAGCCGGAACCGCTCACAAACCAGAAATTCGGGTGCCTTTCTTCAATGCAGCTAATTAGCTCTTTCATTCTGGGATCGCTGTTTATTCTGTGGATCTGGTGGATACTGTCTTGAGTATATCTGAAAGCTTCGGCCAGATTGCCTTTGGCAATCTTCGAGATGAACTGAGAGACATTCTTCAGGTTGCTTACCGCGTCCCTGAAGAGAACCGAATCAGGAAGCGCCTCTCTCATCTCGTCTGTGGAAAGCTTGAATTCAGGCACAAGAAATGTCAGCCTTTCATCAGTCATTTCGAATTTTTCATAATCAAGTCTTTCGCCGTCATAGTAAGAGACTGCAAGCCCTCCCAACATACAGGGGACGATGTTGTCTGGATGGCCTTCGATCTCCGCTCCGATCTGGAGAAGCGTCCTTATGGGAATACTTCCGCCGGTCATGATGTTCGCTATAAACAGAGCTGAGGCTATCGCCGCGGCACTTGAACCCAGGCCTCGAGCCGGCGGAATATTGCACTCCTGGATTATCTGAACACCGGGAACAGTCTTGCCTGTGACTTTCTCGAATCCCTTCACTGCCTTTTCGAATAGTCCTTCGGCGTTCTCAATCTCTTGGCCGTATCTTCCTATGCATAAGACTTTCAACCTATCTGCCTTCTCAAATTGCACGACATTATGGAGCTTCAAAGCCATGCCGACGACATCGAAGCCGCTTCCCATATTTGCCGTTGTGGCCGGTGCCCTCAGCCTCATTTCAGGCCTGCTTCTTCCAGGACAGCGTCTAAGCTGTTCTTCACCACGATAGGTCTATCTACAGACTTTAGAACGGCATCGGGATCTTTAAGCCCATTGCCGGTCAGGGTGCAGACAACAAAATCAGTTGACCGGAACAGACCTTCTTCTGCTTTTCTGAGAAACCCGCCAAAAGAAGCTGCAGAAGCCGGTTCACAAAAGACGCCTTCAGAAGCTGCAAGAAGTCTCTGAGCCTCGAGGATTTCTTCATCGGTCAAAGCCTCGATCACTCCGCCCGATTCGTCTCTTGCAGCCACTGCTCTCTTCCAGCTGGCAGGGTTGCCTATTCTTATCGCGGTAGCGATCGTCTCGGGGTGATCGAAGACTCTGTCATAGACTATCGGGGCTGCTCCCTCTGCCTGAAAGCCCATCATCTTGGGCAGGCTATCTGACAGACCTCTCTCGTGATACTCTCGATACCCCATCCAGTAGGCAGTAATATTGCCAGCGTTGCCTACCGGTACGAAGTGATAGTCGGGTGCCCTTCCCAGAACGTCTATTATCTCGAAGGCAGCCGTCTTCTGCCCCTCAAGTCTGTAAGGATTGAGGCTGTTAACGAGAGTAACGGGGTAATTCTCCGATATGCTCTTCGCCAGTTCAAGGCAGTCATCGAAATTCCCATCTATCTGAATTACCTTTGCGCCATAGATCATCGCCTGGGCAAGCTTGCCTAGAGCGATCTTTCCCTCCGGAATCAAGATTAGTGACTTTAAACCGGTCCTTGCAGAGTAAGCGGCGGCAGAGGCCGAAGTGTTCCCCGTGGAGGCGCAGA
>WOZY01000228.1 GCA_011620045.1 Mesotoga sp. | reverse complement strand
GACTTAATTAGGCGAAGATGGAAAGAGACGACAATGGTAGGGACCTTCTCAAGGGTACATTCGGATATATTCAGTGAACTTGACCTTTCACTCAAGCCGGTCGAAGTTGAGAGAGTCTACTACAGAGGTATAATTTCGCCATCGGGCGCAAAGTCATTCGACATTAAGCTTACAGGCATTCCCGCTGTCTGGTTCAAGGATGACATACCGGCCGGCAAAGTCAATTTCACATTGGGGGAAACCTTCAAGAATTTCTTCCAGAACTACATAACTGCATGGAATGCTGCGCCTTTTGGCAGATACTATTTCAACACAGTGTTTGTTGCGATGGTAACGACTTTCGTCGAGATAATTTTCGCTGCGATGGCGGCATTCGCGTTTGCAAAGATGGAGTTCTTTGGAAAGAACTTCCTGTTCACGCTCTTCCTGGCAACGATGATGGTCCCCGGAGAAGTGCTGCTGGTCCCCAATTACATAACCCTGACAGCCTTCGGCTGGATCGACTCATATTACGCCCTCATTGTTCCCTGGGTAGTCTCTGTCTTTGCGATATTCCTGCTTAGGCAGCACTTTATGACGATTCCCAACGAGCTTTACGATGCCGCCATGATCGACGGTCTAACGAAATGGCGCTTTCTCTGGACAATTCTGGTTCCGCTTTCGAAGCCTGCTGTAATTACTGGAGCGCTGTTAAAATTCGTCGGCAGCTGGAATTCCTTCCTCTGGGTTCTCATAGTGACCAAGAGCCCAGAAATCAGGACTCTCCCGGTGGGGCTTCAGAATTTCAGCTCGGCGACAGGTAGTGACTATCACCTTCTGATGGCCGCGGCTACTTTTTCGATAATTCCGGTCGTTATCCTCTTCCTGATTACTCAGAAGTACTTCATAGCCGGAATTGCCAGGAGTGGTCTCAAATAAAAAGCAAGAAGAGCAAAGCCAAATTTCCTCTCAGACTGTTCATCTTTCTGGCTCTTTTGATTTCGCTTCTTTTGATTACGAATATCGATGCCATTCTCAATTACAGGCAGGCCCAGAGAAGATTGGATAACCTGCAGAAGGAGTACGATGCACTGGAGAGAGAAATAGAGATCAAAGAATCCGAACTGGAACTGCTCAGAAAACTGGTACCGGGAAACAGCGATGGAGGCAATAGATGAAGTTCGTGGTCACAACCTCTCATAAACCGACGAAAGAAGAAGTTTTGAGTGCAAGAGGTCTTGCCGATGAGCTTGGTGTCAAATACGTTTCAAGAGGCCGGTTGAATGATTTCAAGAAGGACTACCCGATCGATTTCTACTACGTCTTCGACAAGAATGGTCAGCTGTCGATCAGGACCGGGGATTCGGTTTTCTTCTTTCACCCGGGCATGTCGAAAGTAAGGTATAAGAACATAAAGCTTCAGGACTCAGACTATCTAATCAAGAGCATGGAGCTTTCCGGAGACGAAACCGTTCTCGATACGACATTCGGACTGGGGAACGAGGCGCTTCTGATTGCCCACTTTCTGCCTGAAGGAAAGGTCGTGGGCCTTGAGGCTTCCGAACACATATACAGGGTAGTTTCTCATGGACTTCGAAACTATCCGTACACTTATGAATGGATAAGAGAAGCGTCGACCAGGATCGAGCTTCACAACAGAGATCTTCGAGATTTCGTGAAGGAGTGTCCCGACGCTTCTTACGACATAGTCTACTGTGACCCGATGTTTGACAGACCACAGATGAGTTCTAACTCAATAAACCCTCTCAGGCCATTTGCAATGTATGAGCGAATCAGCAGGGCCGACGTAGACGAGATGATCAGGATTTCCTCAAAGAGATTCATCATCAAGAGCAGAACACGGGATACCCTCTTCGAAGAGTTAGGCCTCCAGTTCGACAAGCTTTGCGGAAGCAAGAAGAGCGGAGTGCTTTACGGGGTAGTTGAGAAGAGATGATTCCATTACTTCTCGGGCCGACTGCGGTCGGAAAGACTTCGATCCTGCTGGAGATTTCCCGAAGACTTCCCATAGAAGTGATCTCCGTTGATTCCAGACAAATATACCGTTTCATGGACATAGGAACTGCCAAGCCGACAAAAAAAGAACAGGTTTTGCTTAAACACTGGCTTATAGACATTCGTGATCCAGACGAGGATTTTGATGTTATGGAGTTCAGAAGACTCGCCCTTCAATCCATTTCCGACATAGTATCGAGAGGAAAGATCCCGGTACTGGCAGGCGGAACGGGCCTCTACGCAGAATCGCTCATCAAGGGTCTGACCGATCTCCCTCCAAGAGATGAGCAAGTAAGGCGAGCCCTTCTGGAGATCGAGTCTCAGAGCAAAGGTTCGCTGAGAAGAATACTCAAAAAGGTGGATAGCAAGGCATTTGATTTGCTGCACGAGAACGATCTCAAACGAATAATCAGATATCTCGAGGTCTTCTTCAAGACAGGAAGGCCCTTGACGGAACTGCACGGAGAGAGCGAGAGTTCTGACGAGTTCGGTATCGTAGTTCTTGAACGAGAGAGAGGAGAGCTTCATCAGAGAATCGAGAGACGCGTGGACGAGATGATCCGAAACGGTCTGGCAGATGAGACGAAGAGGCTTCTCGACAAAGGTTATACAACGAGACTTAACGCGCTAAAGACAATAGGCTACGCCGAGATGGTACAATATATTAAGCGCGGAGTGTCCCTTTCGGAAAGTAAGGAACGGATGCTTGTGAACACAAGAAGATACGCTCGTCGTCAGATTATTTGGTTCAGAAGATATAGTGAAGCTTTGAGAATTGACCTGTCCGTCCTTGATAAAGAGGCAGTTTGGGTTCTTGAAAACGCAATTCTCTCAGTTTGGGGGGGTAAGAATGGCCGAAAAGTTTAATTTGCAAGATCGTTTTCTGAATCTTCTTAGGGTAAACAGAATCGAAGTCAAGATGTACCTCGAAGGAGGATTTCAGACGAAGGGGATGGTTAAGTCGTTCGACAATTTCACCGTGCTTCTGGAAGATGGGCAAGAGCAGACTCTTGTTTACAAGCACGCGATCAAGATGATGGTTCCTCAGAAGTACGTAAAATTGACGAATACGACTGGCAAGAAGGAGGATTGAATAGAGCATAGATACTTTACTTGTCGCTGTTTTTTCGTCTGAAGAACAGAATATGAAGACAGAAATACAGGGCGAGCTTCGAGAGCTCGCCCGAACTGCTGGCTATAATATTGTCGAGACCGTCGTTCAGAATCTGGACTACCCGGATCCCAGGCATTATCTTGGAAAGGGAAAAGTGGATTTTGCAAAAAGGATGATAGGTGCTTTCGGTGCCACTCTTGCGATTACCCGTCATGAACTCTCTCCTACTCAGGCGATGAATCTCGAAAAGCTATTGGGGATACCTGTGATGGACAGAACACAACTGATTCTAAAAATCTTCGGAGACCATGCCACGACAAAGGAAGGTAAACTCGAAGTCGAGATGGCCAGTCTTAAGTATCAGTTGCCCAGGCTCAAAGGGCTTGGCAGAGCGCTTTCTCAGACAGGAGCGGGCATTGGGACGAGAGGTCCGGGAGAAAAGAAGCTGGAAACAGACAGGCGCCAGGCTCAGGACAGGATATCGCGCCTGCGAAAGGATATCGATGAGCTTGGCAAGCGCAGGGAAATCTCCAGAAAGAAGAGGCAGGCATCCTCTGTTCCTCTTGTTTCCTTTGTGGGTTATACAAATGTCGGGAAGTCATCGCTGGTTTCGGAAATAAGCAGCGACGAGCTTCTGGTCGAGGACAAGCTGTTTGCAACGCTCGATACGCGGGTAAGGAAGGCGAAGTTGCCGGCCGGCATGCAGGTACTCGTTTCCGATACTGTGGGGTTTATTAGAGAGTTGCCTCATGAGCTTATGGAGAGTTTTAGATCGACGCTTGACGAGGTGAAGTACTCAGATCTGTTGGTGGTGGTTTCCGATGCGTCCGATATGGCAGTCAGGGACAAGTATTCGATTGTCGATCGCACTCTTCGTGAAATCGGCGCAGGTGAAATCAAGAGAATACATGTTCTGAACAAAATCGATCTCTGTACAAATGAAAGACTTCGTGAACTCGGGAGCATCTTCCCGGGAGCAATAATGGTGAGTGCCTCAAAAAGCTTCAATATAGAAGGCATTTTGAGCGAAATCAGCCGGAGCCTTTTTGGCGAAAGATCGAGGAGAAAGCTCAGGCTAACCCCTACCGAGTTCTCGAGTTTCATGAGATTCAGAGGCTCGCTTGAGGTGCTTTCCGAATGCTACGAAAGGGAGCTTATCGAGGTCGAATATGTATCCTCCGATGAGATAAATGAAAGGCTCATTTCTTCTATTAGCGAGGAGGGAAGGAAATGAAGAGATTATTATCGGTCGTACTGGCGCTAGTGATTAGCTGCATGTTGTTTTCGGCATCGCTCCTTTTTCCACTGAAGAGGGCGCCGGAAATAACGGGTTACTTTGGCGAGTATCGAGGAAATTCAAGAAACATCAACTATCCAGAGCATTTTCACCTGGGAATGGATTACTCGACCGGGAGCGTAGTCGGTCTCGATCTTCTTTCACCGGACGACTCATATGTACATCGGATTTACATAAACCATCCCATATACGGTATAGGAATTGCTCTCACACTTCCCGAAGTCACCAATATTCTCACTAATGAAAAGGGTATCAATGTAATATTAGCTCACGTAAATGAAATCGGAGATACTTCTTCTCTGGCGGGAAGAAAGCTTAACGACATTTACCATCAACTGATTTCCGAGTTTGGCGATCAATATGTAGAAGTCACCTTCGATCCCAGAGAACTTCCCTTCAGAAAGAGTGATGTCATTGCCAAATCGGGAAACAGCGGAAATGTCCCACCTCATCTTCACATCGAAGTGAGAGATTCGACAATGGAGACCATAATCAATCCCGGCTTCTATTTCGATACAGGCAATCCGACATCGGCAGTCGAAATACTGGACATTAGGGCCGGCGGGAAGACTTACTCGTTTGCTCAGGGAAAGCCGACGATCGAGATGAGCGCTACTACCCCTCTCGATCTTCACGCCAAGGTTCAGTTGAGACATCCCGTAAGCCCAAAGACCATAGAGTTGTATGTTGAGAACAGCCTCGTCTATCAGATCGATTTTGTTTCTTTCGAGGTAGATGAAGCAGACGAGGTCCACGAGATATACTCTTCACCTTCAACGGAGTCTGATTACTGGTTCAATCTCAACGCGAGGATATCGCTCAGCGTTCTGCCAATAAACATTTGGGACGACATAGACTGGACGAATCCGAGAGATGCCAGGGTAGTGGTTAGGGACCACTGGGGAAACGAGGCTTCGAAAGACTTCAGAATAGTCATGAGGAGGTAATTCAGATGTTTTTCAAGAAGAAGCCGCGAGACATAGGGAAAAATCCCTTTTACGACAGTGGCAATACTGTCGTTGTCCACTTTGAATGCAGCAAGTGCGGAGAGAAATTCCGCAGCCATCTCAGAAAGTACTACGATGTCAGCGTAAATTATGGAAAGGGAAAGGGAGTCTACAGGCTCGATAAAGAGTTCATCGGGAGCAAATGTCAGAACAAGATTCAGATCATGGCTGAGTTCAACAGAGCGTTCAGGCCCTTGTCCTTCGAAATAATCGGTGGTAGATTCTTGTCTAAGGAAGAATACGATGAATAGATTCAATTTATAGGAGGCAGTCATGAAGACTTGGTTGTTTACCAGTGAAAGTGTTACCGAAGGCCATCCGGACAAAATGGCAGATCAGATTTCCGATTCGATTCTCGATGCGATGTTGACTCAGGATGAAGATTCGCGAGTTGCAGTTGAGACTCTTCTTGCAACGGGAGTTGTCGTAGTTGCCGGGGAGGTAAGTACCAAAGCTTACGTAGATATTCCCAGAGTAGTTAGGGACACGATTCTCGATATCGGATACAACAGGGCGAAGTACGGCTTTGACGGGGAGACCTGTGCCGTTCTTACAAGTATTGACGAGCAGTCCCCGGATATAGCTCTGGGAGTAAACAAATCCTTAGAAGCGAAGAAAAACGATTCCGATAGATATGCCCTCATTGGAGCGGGAGATCAGGGCATGATGTTCGGCTATGCAACGAACGAGACTCCAGAAATGATGCCGTTGCCGATAGTTCTTGCTCACCGACTGGCTCGAAGGCTCAGTAGAGTGAGAAAAGACGAGAGCGTTCATGGCTTCAGGCCTGACGGAAAGACCCAGGTTACTGTCAAGTATCAGGATGGTAAGCCTGTCGGAGTAACAGCGATCGTGGTATCGACTCAGCATGATCCTGACTTGACTGCGGAGGAGATCGAAAGACTTGTAGTTGACAACGTAGTCGCGCCAGAAATAGACCACGAACTACTTCTTGAAGGGGTGGAAATCTTCGTGAATCCGACAGGTCGATTTGTCAGGGGCGGTCCTTCGGCCGATACTGGCTTAACAGGCAGGAAGATCATCGTCGATACTTACGGAGGCTGGACGCCTCACGGCGGAGGAGCCTTCAGCGGAAAGGATCCCACGAAAGTCGATAGATCGGCTCATTACATGGCAAGATATGCCGCAAAGAATATAGTGGCGGCCGGGCTTGCAGAACGTGTTACTCTTCAGCTCGCCTATGCCATTGGAGTTGCAAAGCCTGTGTCCTTTATGATAGATGCTCACGATACGGAGAAGGTCGATCTCGAAAAGCTTAGAAAAGCCGTCCTGAAGGTTTTTGACTTCAGACCGGCCGCGATCATCGACCGGCTTAACCTGAAACGGCCTATATACAGGCAGACGGCTGCCTACGGACATTTCGGCAGGATAGATATTAGACTGCCGTGGGAAGAGACCGATGCCGTTGACCAATTGAAGAAAGCAGTGGATTGATGATACAATTAACGGGTAAATCGCGAAAGGAGGAGAAGTGATAAGTGCCTAACAATGCATCAGCAAAGAAGAGAGTGAAACAGACGGCCAAGAGAACAGTAATGAACAGGGCCGCCAGGACGAAATTCAGAAATGCTTCCAAGAAGCTGTATAAGGCGATGGAAGAGGGCGAGGATCCACAGGCCGTGTCTTCCATGCTTAGCGAAGTATATTCTACTCTCGACAGGGCGGCGAAGTCCGGAACTATTCACAGGAATACGGCTTCACGTAAGAAGGCAAGATTGACCGCCAAAGTCAAGACATATGTCGAAGCGAGAAGTTGATTGAACGAAAAAATAAAAAAGGTGGCTCAGGCCACCTTTTTTGTAGTCAATAAAAGTTATCAAAGATTTTCCGGAGCCGCATCCTTGTGAGTCCCTGCAAGGACGTTTTCCTCCGTCTCAGGGTCAAACAGGTGCATCATGGACATATCGAAGACCAGATCCATCTTGTCTCCTGAAGATGCTCTACTCTTGGGATCGACCTTGGCCACGATATCATCGCCGTGAATATTTGCGTGGATAAGAGTCTCACTTCCGAGAGGCTCGACAACTTCCACGTTGCCCTTGACTATGAACTCTTCTTTCGGCGCAACCGAGTACATTTTGTCGTAGATGTCTTCCGGCCTTATACCGAATGTGGTCTCTTTGCCTACCAGGTGTTCGAGCCTTTCAACCTTGTCTTCAGGAACGAGAAGTTTCATGTCTTCCTTTACTACCCAGACTTTTCCTCCTTCAGAGACAAGCTTCGCACTGATGAAGTTCATTGCAGGAGTGCCGATGAATCCAGCAACGAACTTGTTTCTCGGCTCGAAATAGACGGAGTAAGGGTCCCCGATCTGCTGGATTATTCCGTCTTTCATGATTACGATCTTGTCGGCCATGGTCATTGCCTCGACCTGGTCGTGAGTAACGTATATTATCGTTGCCTGAAGATTCTGGTGCAGTCTCTTCAGTTCGGCTCTCATCTGAACCCTTAGTTTGGCGTCGAGGTTGGAGAGAGGTTCGTCAAAAAGGAAGACCTTTGGTTTTCTTACTATCGCTCTTCCGACTGCGACCCTCTGTCTCTGACCACCCGAGAGCTGCTTTGGCTTACGGTCAAGCAACTGCTCTATTCCAAGTATTCTCGCCGCTTCATTGACTCTCTCTTCGATCTCCGGCTTCGGCGTCTTTCGCAGTTTCAGTCCGAATGCCATGTTTTCGTAAACCGACATGTGCGGATAAAGAGCGTAGTTCTGGAAGACCATGGCGATGTCTCTATCCTTAGGTTCGACATCGTTGACGACCTTGCCGCCGATCTTGATCGTTCCTTCCGTAATCTCTTCCAAACCGGCAATCATTCTCAATGTCGTAGTCTTTCCACAGCCCGACGGACCCAGGAGAACGAGAAACTCCTTGTCCTTCACTTCGAGATTCGCGTCATGAACGGCCTTGACTCCGTTCGGATAAGTCTTGCCTACCTTCTCGAGGGTAACTTCTGCCATCTTGCACCTCCGTCAATCATCATCAACTTCAACAATAAGATCCTCTATCTCAACATCCATCGCTTCATCCCCGGCGTCCATCAAATAGAGATCGTGGACTCTTTCCAGGAACCTGTTGAGGAGTACATACTTGTCATAGTCCATCACGACGGCCTTTGGGAGGCCGTTTTTTGTTATAATAATATCGGCCTTCTCGCAATCGTCAACGACCTTTGAAAAGTGCGTTTTCGCTTCGGCCAGTGAAAAAAAAGAGAGCTCGTGTAATCTTGACAAGAGAACCACCTCGAGACCATTATACAGTATGACCACAATTATAGTCAAGTTTTTGCTTTCGGAGGTGCCAGAGATGACGAAGAAGTTTTTTCTGAAACAGCCAATGATGAGAAAGGTTATCTACGCTCTCCTTCCAATTTTGGTCTTCGCTGTTGGGAATTTCGGCTGGGTGGTGTTTTCCAAGGTTTTTCTTTCGATAGTTGTCTCAGTTTTTGTTGAATGGCTATTCGAAAGCAAAAAGGGGAAGTCCGTGAGTGAAGCTGCAATTGTTACCGGGTTCCTAATTGGATTGATTCTGCCTCCGGCCGTTCCCTTCTGGATAGTTATAGTTTCAAGCTCCTTTGCAATTGTCTTCGCCAAGATGGCCTTTGGAGGGTTTGCCAGGAACCTTTACAACCCTGCACTAGTTGGCAGGGCCTTCGTTTATGTGAGTTTTCCTGCCGCCGTACAGCAAAGCTGGACTCCGCCAGTTCAGAGCTGGGGGCAGGGCTTTACGCGCTGGATCAGCTCGGATATTATCACTATGGCCACCCCGGCCAATGTCATCAGGGGTGGTGGAGAGGTTAGTGCGTGGCGGATGATCTTCGGAAACATAGCCGGTTCTTCCGGCGAAACAGCGAAATGGTTGATTGCGGCCGCTGCGGTGTACCTGATCATGACCAAGGTGGCTTCCTGGAAGATCATTGTATCAACTCTGGTGTCGGCATTTGTGATGTCGGGGATAATCTTCATTTTTGACCCTTCAAGAATGAATCCATTCCATTGGATAATCGGAGGCAGCATCATGTTTGGGGCCGTCTTCATGGCAACAGATCCGATCAGCGCGCCGAAGAAAGATAGGGCCAAATGGATCTACGGGGCTATGATTGGATCTCTTGCAGTCATTATAGGTACATTCTCATTGTTCGGAGCCGGTTTGATGTTCGCTGTCCTTATCGCAAACACATTTGCCTCTCTTCTTGATTATCTCAGTACCCCGAAGAAGGTGAAGGCATGAGCGAAAAGCTTTACTCTGTATTGTTTACTTTCATTCTAACAACGGTATTTGTCCTGTGTCTCGCAGGCATCAACGCACTGGCTTCCGGTACGATCGAAAGAAATGAGCGGCTCGAGTTTCAGAGATCGTTGATTTATGTATTCCAGCTTTGGGAGGGAGCCGATTCCCCGCCGGATGAGGAAGTTCAGAAGCTCTATTCAAGCAGAATCAAAGAGGTCGAGGGAGCACAGACGGTCTATGTCGTCGAGAAAGACGGAACGAGAGAGTTTGCCTTTGCTGTGCAAAGCGCCGGGCTCTGGGGGACTATTACGGCTCTTGTGGCGGTAGATGAGAGCGGATCAAGAATAACGGGAATAGATTTCGTCAGCCACTCGGAAACTCCCGGACTTGGCGGAAGAATAGATGAAGAGTCGTTTAAGGAGCAGTTCAGGGGAGAACTTATCTCCTCTGATCCTTCTGCAAGAGTAGCTGTGGTTTCAGGTCAGGACACCGGTTCTAGAGACGACTCAAAGGTCGATGCAATTACTGGAGCGACGAGAACTTCGGAATCGATTCAGGTCTTACTGAATAAGGCGGTTAACACGGTTTTCCCGGTAGTTCTTGAGGTGGCGGATTAGTATGGCTGAATCGAAGAAGACGATCTTCCTCGCGAATATCTGGAAGAACAACCCCGTAATTGTGCAGATACTCGGGATTTGTTCGGCCCTGGCGGTAACGAACAATCTCACAAACACACTGATAATGAGCATAGGCCTTATTTTTACTACGGCGTTCTCTTCGCTCACAATTTCGGCTCTTAGAAGGTACATTCCCAAGAATGTGCGTATGATGGTTCAGGTTCTGATAATCGCTACTTACGTAATAATCCTGGATATTGTTCTGAAGGCTTATCTTCCTTCCATAAGCAAGGCCCTCGGTCCTTACGTCGGTTTGATTATCACTAACTGCATAATCATGGGCAGAGCCGAGGCCTTTGCACAATCACACGGGCCGGTTCTTTCATTCATTGACGGAATCTCCGCCGGAATAGGCTATTCGCTGATTCTTCTGGCAGTAGCCTTCATCAGGGAGCTGCTTGGCTTCGGAACTTTGTTTGGATTGAGAGTCATGCCGGAAGGCTTCACTCCCTGGGTGATCATGATTATGGCACCCAGCGCCTTCTTCATACTTGGCGCCATAATCTGGATCGCACGCACACCTATCGTAAAGAAGAAATGAGGGGGGAGATGTAGATGGGAGTTCCGCTTAATCCTTTTGTCATAATGATCGCTGCGGCACTTACGAGCAACATGGTTCTGAGTAACTTTCTCGGGATGTGCTCGTTCATCTCCGTTTCGAGAGATATAAAGACGGCCAACGGCCTTGGAATGGCAGTGACGTTCGTTCTAACACTGACATCGGTCTTGAATTACATAGTCTACTACTATATTCTTGTTCCGCTGAATCTGGTCTATCTCCGGTACATCGTATTCATCGTAGTAATTGCTGCATTTGTCCAGTTTCTGGAGATGGTTATCGACAGGTTCTCTCCGGCACTCTATATCAATCTGGGAATCTTCTTGCCTCTAATCACCGTGAACTGTGCAATCCTTGGCGGCGTTTTGTTCATGATCATCAGAGAATACAATCTGATACAGTCGCTGTTCTTTGGGTTTGGATCCGGAGCGGGCTGGTGGCTGGCAATAGTCGCGCTGTCTGCGATGAGAATGAAACTTAGAGAAAAGGATCTTCCCCCTCAGTTGGTGGGACCCGGGATAACGATGATAATCATCGGCATTATGGCCCTTGCCTTTATGGGCTTCTCGGGCATGCTGCCCGTTCAGTAAGGTGGTGTTTGGCTTGGAAATAATCATCTCTGCTCTGGTCGTTGGAGGGATTTCCGCAGTACTCGCTGCGGTTCTTACAATCGCAGATGCCCTGGTTAACAACTACGGAGAAGTGAATATAACGGTAAATGAATCCAAGAGCTACAAGGTAAAGGGCGGATCGACTCTACTTTCCACTCTCGCGGGTGAGAAGATCTTCATCCCCTCGGCATGCGGAGGCAAGGGTAGTTGCGGACTGTGCAAGGTGAAGGTCCTGAGTGATATCGGGCCCATTCTTCCCACGGAACTGCCTTATCTCTCGCCCAAAGAGAAAAAGGACAATATCAGACTCTCATGCCAGGTGAAAGTGAAAAGCGACATATCTATCGAAATTCCCGAAGAGCTGTTCAACATACGAGAGTACGTTTCAACCGTCTCATCCATAAAGAATGTCACTCATGATATCAAGGAAGTCTTCTTCGATCTCGAAGATGAGATAAGGTTCAAAGCCGGTCAATATGTCCAGCTGATCGTGCCTGGTTATGGGGATATAAAGGGAGAGACAATGAGAGCCTATTCTATGTCATCTCAGCCCTCCGTGAGGA
>WOZY01000009.1 GCA_011620045.1 Mesotoga sp. | reverse complement strand
ATTAACTGCAGATGAAAGAGCTCGAATGGGAATGTTTATGTCCTTTCAGCATCCTCAGGAAATTCCGGGTATCAGACTCAGGAGCTTTCTCATATCGGTCTCTCAAAGCACTGGCAGTCGAGATCCCTTGCTGAAGATGAGCAAAGAAATCGACAAACTATCTCTTGAACTTGGTCTCGAAAGTGAATTGCTAGACAGACATTTGAACGTAGGCTTTTCTGGAGGAGAGAAGAAAAAATCCGAGATAGTTCAGATGAATTTCCTGAAACCTAGGTTTGCGGTTCTTGACGAAATCGATTCCGGGTTGGATGTTGACGCTTTGAAAAGCATAGCGTTGTCAATAAACAGGTTCAGAAATCCAGAAAACTCAGTATTACTAATCACACACTATCAGAGGCTTCTTGAGTATATCGAGCCCGACTATGTGCACGTCTTGATCGATGGATCGATTGCCGTAAGCGGAGGAAAGGAACTTGCCAGAGAAGTCGAAGGAAATGGGTACGAAGGGATCTTTGGCTCACTCAAGGAGGCCTGATCATGCGAGAAGAAGTTTTCCTAGACAGTACTAAGTTTGATTTTCTTTCAGATACTAAGTACCGTTTTATGAGCGAAAGAGGATTCGGGGAGAGCCAGATAATCGATATGTCGAAAAGGAAGAGCGAGCCCGAATGGATACTTCAGAAGCGACTCGAGTCTCTCAAGGCTTTCAATGTCTCAAACAAACCGGGATTCGGAGTAAACACAGAGAGTCTTGATCTGAGTAGAATAATTTCTTATCTGAGTCCGGATTCTGACAAGCATAGATCCTGGGACGATGTTCCACAGGAGATTAGGGAGACCTTTGAGAAGCTTGGCATTCCCGAGGCGGAGAGGGAATCTCTTGCTGGAGTCGGCGCTCAGTTTGACTCGGAAATTGTGTATCAAAACATTAAGAAGGAGCTCGAAGAGCTTGGGGTCGTCTTCCTAGATATGGAGACGGCTGCTAGAAAGTATCCTGAACTGGTAAAGAGATTCTTTATGAAGGCTGTTCCTCCGACCGATCATAGATTTGCGGCACTGCACGGAGCCGTCTGGAGTGGTGGTTCGTTCGTCTATATACCCAAAGGAGTCAAAGTGCCCCTTCCTCTTCAGGCATACTTTAGAATGAACGTGGAAAGCAGTGGTCAATTTGAGCACACGTTGATCATTGCAGATGAAGGTTCCGATCTTCAGTTCATAGAAGGCTGTTCTGCTCCGAGATTCAACGATCTCAATCTTCATGTTGGGATGGTAGAAATCTTTGTTCTAAAAGATGCGAAGGTCAGGTACTCGACGATTCAGAACTGGTCAAAGAACACGTACAACTTGAATACCAAGAGGGCAATTGTCGAGGAAGGCGGAACGATAGAATGGATATCTGGTTCTCTGGGAAGTATGAAGACCATGCTCTATCCAACATCTGTTCTAAGAGGCAGGGGTGCCAGAGCTGAACACCTTGGAATTACTTATGCCGGCCCCGGTCAGCATATGGATACAGGATCGAAGGTGCTTCATCTGGCCCCAGACACAAGTTCACTGGTGGATGTCAGAAGCATCAGCGTGGGTGGAGGCTGGGCCTTTTATCGAGGTCTCTTGGACATTTCTCCAAGAGCGTTGAACTCTAGGTCATCGGTTCAGTGTACAGCTCTAATGATTGATAATGAATCAAGGGCCGATACTGTTCCGATAATCCAAGTGATGAATGATGCTGCCGAAGTAGGTCATGAGGCCAGAATTGGAAGATTAGGAGAAGACGAGACTTTCTATCTCATGAGTCGCGGCTTAAGCGAATCGGAAGCAAAAGCGATGATAGTAAGAGGGTTCATGGAACCTGTTTCATGTCAGCTACCTGTTGAGTATGCAGTTGAGTTGAACAGATTGATAGACATGGAAATGGAAAGCAGCATAGGATGAGGTGACAACAATGGAAATGACGAGGGACCTTGTTCACAACAACTTCGAGATGGTTAAACCAACTAGAAGAGAGGAAATGTCAATTAAGGACTACGACAACCGAGATTTTCTGATTTCGGCTGAGGCATCTTCTCCTGCGATGTCGGCTTTCATGAGTAACAGGTATTCAGAGTATAAAACACTGGCCTTCCCCTCATGGAAAAGATTTAAGCTTGCCGGAATGAGATTGCCGGAAATCTCTCCCAGGCGTAGTTTGTCTTACTCAGATCCTTATGTAAGACCGTTGATTACGATGGAGAGTGACGAAGTAGAGCTACTCGATAGGCTGGATTTTGAAGGTCTTGACAGAAAGATCCTTCTGCTAGGAGATATCTTCTTCAACGAGGGATCAATGATTTCTATACCTCCGAACAAATCAGCGGACAACTCTTACTCAGTTGCATTTAATCGCGATTCAAGGATTTTGAACAATATGTTTGTCTTGGGAGAGAATTCGAGTCTTAAAGTAGTAATCGATAGCGGACGTTTGGGAAACTGGCTGCTTCAGAACAACAGGTTCTTGATAAAGGAAGGCTCATCTTTAGAGCTTTTAGTCCTAAATAGGATGATTGAAAGGGGACATGCGTTTATCAACAAC
>WOZY01000261.1 GCA_011620045.1 Mesotoga sp. | reverse complement strand
CATATAAAGGCCACTCTTGTGGGATCTTCAATTTCGATTCCATTCAGAGATGATTCACTCTTGTTGGGAACCTGGCAGTGCGTTTATTTCTGTGAATTTGACGGTCCCAGAAGCAGGGAAGTAATCATTACGGTAATAGAATAAGCATCTCTTATGGGTTGGGTCGCATCTTTGATACTTGTTGAGAATCGAGAGCAGACATAGGGGGCGTTATGCGCAGAGGAAGATTAGCATTTTTTGCTCTTCTGGTTTTTGGATCTTCGCTTTTTGCAATCAAGGGCTTCACATGGGACATGGGCATACCCAAGTTCTATTTCTCATCGGTCTCGATTGCGGTTTTTGTTGTCTTCAGTTCTCTAAAAGCAGTAAGAAAGCCGTATCGCTTGGGTGTTTCGCTTCCGCAGGTCTTCGCTCTGTTGTTTGGTGTTTACGCCTGCCTCACAACTCTTCAGCTATTTGCCAACCTGCCTCAGGTCTTTCTTACTTCGCTTGGTTTCGCGATGAATCTGCTTCTCTTTGTGCTTTTCTCAGTTCTGATTTCTTCAGAGAGATCCGATACCCTCTTGATAATCCTCCAGTTGTTTATGTTTGCGGGTCTTGTAATTGCCTTCGATGCGGTTTTTTCGTTTTATTCTGGTCACGGTTTGTTGTGGGGAACAGAGAACAATCCCTTTACCAGGGGAAATCTCTCTTCAGTAATCGGCAACGTTAATTTCACCACCGATTTGATGGCGATGTTACTCTTCCCGGCTGCTTTTCTAACCGTTTCAAACAAAAAGGTCTGGAAATTTGATAAGATACGACGAGCTTTCTATCTGGCACTGTTTTCGCTGTTCCTAATTGTGATTATGATTGGTCAGACCAGAGCCGTATACTATTCTGTAATAGGTTCCATAATCTTTATCTTGGCTTTCTCCATCTTCCCTTTCTTAAAATTCAAATTGAGATCCTTCGCTTCCGCATTGGACAAGTTGTTCATCATTCTACTCATAGTTTCGGCCGTGGGGATAATGATCATCTACTCGGGTAACAATGTGCTCACCAATGGAAGGTTCAGCTTTTCAGAAAGGATTTCTTATACTACAGAAGACAGTATCTCTGTAGACGTCAGGATTCTTCAGTGGAAGGCGGCGGTTAAGCAGTGGGAGAACTCGCCTGTACTTGGTACCGGATTTGGCTCATACAAATACCTCTCGACAGAGAATATGGGAAAGGTGATTGTTGAGCAACCAGAATACATGTATGTCGCCGGACTTAACAGCATAAGAACTCATAATGAGTATCTTCAGCAAATGGGAGAAACGGGAGTAATTGGAGTCCTCTTGATTGCGGGGTTTGTTATTTCCATGCTGTTAAACACGATCAGAGTGGTAAGAAAGTCTTCCTCGATAGATAAAATCATACAGTATCTTTTTCTAACTGCAGGATTGCTGGTAATTTTCGTTCACTCGATTCTTTCTTTTCCCGGACACTTGATGCCCAACGCTTTGTTCGCCGTCTTTCTCTTTGGATTCGTTATGAGTCCTGATTTAAGTGGAGAGAGGAGAACCGGTTTTCGCATGGACAAAGCTCTTCCTCTATTGATGGTTGTGTTTGCTCTAACTACGTCCGTTCTGATGAGCCGAATTTTTTTCGCTGAAGGCCTCTTCACTAGAGGCTACATAGAATATAGGAGACTTGAAAGTATAAATCCTCAGATTCCAGAGCTTGTGAATTCAATCGGTAACATCAGAAAGGAAGTCGAGGCCGCAGAAAGACTGGAGGGAAAGTACTCATATCTGCAAAGCGAAATCTATGTATCCGAACGACTAGAAACACTAGCTGAGAGTTATCCAAACGCGCCAGTTGAACTCCTTCAATCAATGGCTTCAGAAGAACGTGAAAAGGCCTTCGAATCGACTTTGACGGGACTCAACTCTAAACTCAGATCTGCTTCTTCAGCCCTTTTAAATGCAAGACAGGATTCGACTGATAGCTTCTACTCTGCAATGCGTAATCTATCAACTTCACGGGAAATTTCGGGAGGCCAGTATCTGTCGGAGGCTTACCTGGGATACATGTATTTGACCACACAAAGAAAGGAAGACTTTCGTCTGAAACTCAACATGTCAGGAAGAGAAATCGACAGTTCCTTTAGAGAGATTTTCTCAAGAGGTGATATTTTCTCAGTCTGGCTTAGCGAAGACACTTCACCCGGAACAATGCTTGGTGAACTCCAAATTGATCACGCCTATTTGAGCGATCTAGCAGATCTTCTTAGGCCAGACCTTGAAGCAACAGTCGTTTCAGAACTCTTTGAGAATATAGATATGAACCTGTTGATAGACTATCAAGTGACTCTCGACGCTATAGATGCGCTATTGCGATCGATAAAAATATCTCCCGATCTTCAGGTAGTGAGAAATGCTGCTAATCTTCTCTTTCGAATAATTGCTTCTTCCGAAATGATTGCTAACGAGCTTGAGAATTTCGATCCTTACGTAATTAGCAGTAACGACCTGAATCGTCTTATAGAGACGATCAGAAGAGTTCCAGAATCAGAAAGAGAAGACCTTATAACTCTTTATGAT
>WOZY01000131.1 GCA_011620045.1 Mesotoga sp. | reverse complement strand
CCGCAGACTGCGATGCATTACTTGCACTATAGTCTCGGCAATATCTGCCGCTCTGTTGTTCTCCAAAAGGCGATAGTCCCAATCACTTAGGACTTTCAGAATCCTCGTTGAATTCTGTGATAGAAGGTTCCTCTCAGATAAAGTGCGTGCAAGTGAGAGAAAATCCCTGGCAATTGCCGAGACGTTGTCTCGATGAATCTCCGAAAAGCTCTCAATAGTGAAGTAGTTCTGATCATCCAGGAGCTCGTAAAGCCTCATGCTTCTTGGGTTATGGCCGGTTCCTCCGGTTCCCATAGTCAGAGAATGCGGGTACCAGTCTCCGACTGGCAGGTGATTTGCACTGGCAACGAATCCCGAAGAAGGATTCAGAACATGAGGAAGCTCCTCGAAGGGTACGTAGCCATTCCATTCATCATCGCCCGTCCAGCCAATCTGTGGAAGTCCGGGCCTTCCCGAACGAATAGGGATTGCGGCTGCTGTGTAATAACCAATGTTGCCTGAGACATCGGCGTAAGCTTCGAGAATATCCCTTGTATCACCCTGTAGTATGCTTGCAATCTCCTGCGCATGTTTGTAGAGCCCGAGTGTACGCATGAGCTTGTCAGACTCCAGCAAGTCCTTGCCGTAAATCTCGGATAGTGTCCTGGCAACTTTTCTCCTTGAAAGCTCCATTTGAAACATACGGTCTTTCGCAGTGGCATATCCTGCCCCGAAAAAGAGTTCCAAGTCGTCGTCAGCATAAATATGGGCAATTCCCCATGAATCGCGTACTATCTCGATTTGACCGCCAGACAACCTCGAAGGAAAAAAAACAAGAAGCACAAAGATAGAAAATACAAATACCAGCACAGTAGTTTGATTCCTCATGTCTGCCCCCTTTTACTCACTGTCTGGAGTGACCTTATAATTATAGATCACTCCGCTAACAGGATGAAGTGCGAGCTGAAATCCGAAATTCAGGGCGGCAGTAGAACTGAGAGCGTATCGGTGAAATCACCTTTATGATTGATCTTACTGACGAAGGACTTGATCTCAATACGTCAACTGTTATTGCACAGCATCTTCAGGAAAGAGAAACACTAAGAACTGTGCTGTCTGAATAGCACTAGGTGCCGCACATTCAATCTAATCACTTATAGCTTCTCCAATGATGGAACAGACTTGTCGGGATTCAGACCGCGTCTTGTCCAAAAATCCAAGAACGGAGAGGTTTCCCTCTCCGTTCGACTGGCGATTCGGATTAGTTGGCCGGGTTGATAATAGTTATTCTTCCCTCAAACTTGGGAGCGATTGTTCCGTGTCTTTCAACGTATTCTGCGAAGGCATCTCTTAGGAAGGACTTTGTTTCAATGAACTTCTCCATTTCGAGGAACATGGTGAACTTGTCTCCCCCGCCCGTGAGGAAGTCGTTGGCAGTAAGTGTGTAAGTCTTTTCGGGATCTAGCGGGACACCGTTGGATGTAACCGACAGTAAGCGTTCATAGGGCGGTTTCGAAGCATCGAATGTGTACTCCAATCCGGAAACCTGTAGAAACTGCCCGGCAGCGGCCGGATAAGCCGAAATGCCGTGTTCAAGGACGTCCCATATCTGCTTCCCGGTTGCTCTCACGGCGACGACAAGGTTGTCGAATGGCAAGACCGTGTAGACATCCTTTATCGTAATGTCTCCCGCCGGAATGCTGGCTCGAACTCCTCCACCGTTCTGTACGGCGAAGTCAGTTCCGGTCATCTCTCTAAGGCTATCGGCAATCGCGTTTGCAAGGTTGGATTCCTTAAGCCTTACCGTGCCCCTTTCTCCATCGAGATCAACCTCGGTCTTCCCAATCACAGTACCGAGCTTTTCGTCAAGCTGAGAGACATAACTCTGCACTACTTGGACTACTTCTTCGTCCTGAGGAAGGTTCTGACTCATGAATACGTGGGCGAAGTTGATACCTATAACTTCGCCGTTGTAGATGTTTAGATTTGTTTTCGAGATCAGCTCCGCATGCTTTCCAGAAGATATAACCCAGCTACCGTTAATCTTCTCTGGGAAGGCGACTACGTCCCTTCCTCCTTCAAATATCAGATCGTATCCTGCGACCCTTGTCGGAAGTACTCTGTTTCCACCGTGCAGATGGGCAAGGGCGACCACAAGATCTGCCTGTGGGGACACTTCATCCAGGAGTCTCTTTGCGGCAGAATACTGCTCTTCGAAGGTAATTCCCGCTACGTTCCTCGGATGGGTGTACCAGGCGCTGCTGTCGTCAGTAAGCCCAACGATGGCTATCTTTATTCCGTCGACTTCTCTTATTATGTATGGCTCAAGAAAATAGGGGAATTCTCCAAGGTATAAGGTATTTGCGCTAAGAAATGGGAAATTCGCAAGTTTGCTATTTCTTTCCATAACGTTGAATGGGAAATCGAAATCGTGGTTACCGAGAACCATGGCATCGTAGCCCATCATGTTCATTATCCTTATTACGGGCTCACCTTCGAAGAGATTGGCTACGTTGGTGTTGTAAGGAGCGTCTCCAACGTCCAAAAGCAGAAGATCCGGCTGAATTGCTCGTTCCGTCTTAACGTAGTAG
>WOZY01000306.1 GCA_011620045.1 Mesotoga sp. | reverse complement strand
TCGGTGGGGAGATCGGAGAGCGGGTGACGAAGCTCCTCTATATCGATGATAAGAGTAGAATAATCGAAATCGACGGCAAGTCCGCCGGGTTTTCCTACAGGAACAGCATCTTTAGATCCGGAGATGGAATAGTGGTCGGTGCGGAGTTCTCTCTGGAAAGGGGAGAAAAGTCTGAAATCAGAAGAAAAATGACGGAGATCCTCGGCAAAAGGTTGGAAAAACAGCCGCTTGAGGAACCGAGTGCCGGCAGTGTCTTTATGAGACCGAGGCCAGATTTCTATGTCGGGTCCACCATTGAAAGGCTCGGCCTGAAGTCTTTGAGGGTTGGAGGGGCTGAAATATCGGCAAAACATGCCGGTTTCATTGTGAACAAGCAAAACGCCAGTCAGAGCGATGTCTTGACTCTCGTAGAAATCGTAAAGAATAGAGTTAAGGAGGCTACTGGCGTAGATCTAAGAACCGAGATAGAAATCTGGAAGGAGGTTGAATAATGGTTGATGTAAGAATTGAAGAGCCTGAAGATAATATTCCCGGCAGCGGAGGCCCCAAAAAGAGCTTTCTATGGTCCGGTCTCTTCGTGTTGATAATTATCGCCGCAATAGTGGCGGTCTATTTTTTGAGCGGGTTCTTCCTGGTTGGACCCGATCAGGTTGGGCTAATCAAGAGATTTGGCAAATATACAAACACCGTTGGTCCGGGACTTGGGTATCATCTGCCTTTTCCGTTTGAGAATGCAGTCATAGTTGATACTTCAAATCTCAGGAAGCAGGAAATCGGTTTCATGACGATCAGAACGGGTACTTACCAGAGTTTGGCCAATGAAGCTCTGATGCTAACCGGAGACGGAAACATAGTATCGGTAGAATTGGTTATCCAGTACTATGTTGGAGATCCTGCAAAACTTGCCTTCAACATCGTGGATGACGGCGACATCGTGAAGTTCACGACAGAGTCAGTGCTCAGAGAGGAAGTAGCTTCAAGCACCATCGACTCGATCCTCACAACGGAGAGGGACACTATTTCCACAAAGACTGCAGAGAGGGTTCAAGCGGAGCTGGACAGGCTTAACACCGGAATTATCGTGAAGAACGTCTTCCTGCAGGAAGTTGCTCCTCCGAAGCAGGTTATCACTGCCTTTGACGATGTGAACAGCGCCAAGCAGGACAAGGAAAAGCTCATCTATGAGGCCGAGAAATACAGGAACGATCTGATTCCAAAGGCCGAGGGCGAGGCGGCCCAGATGACTAGAGACGCCGAAGGCTATGCTCAGGAGAGAATTCTCAATGCCGAGGGTGAAGCCGAGAGATTTCTTTCGATTCTCGAGGAGTACGAAAAGGCACCGGATGTAACTCGAACGAGAATGTATCTCGAGACTCTGGGCAAATTGCTCGGAGAAACAAGCAAAACGGTCGTACTCGACCAGAGCAGTCTGCTTAAACTCCTTGAGCTTGAAGGGAGCGTGAGATAATGAAATACAAGTTCATTATTCCTGTAGCGATCATTGTGGTAATAGCAGCGATTCTTCTGCCAAGTTTCTTCTTCATAATTGATGAGACTGAGCAGGCCGTTGTTTTGCGATTTGGAGAGATACAGAAATCGGTCACAGAAGCCGGCCTGTACACAAAGACTCCTTTCATTGACAACGTAAGAAAATTCGATAAGCGAATACAGATTTACGATGTCGATGCCGAAAGGATCTACTCAAAAGACAAGAAGACAATCCTCACCGATACTTTCGCGCTCTGGAGGATAGTAGATCCGAGAAAATTTATCGAGACAATGAAGTCAGAGCAGATCGCGCTTACTAGAATAGACGACGTCGTGTATTCGCACGTAAGGAATACTTTCGGAAAACTCGATTACGACGACATAATTTCAGGCAAGAGAACGGACGTTCTCGATGAGATCACGACACTGGCCGCATACGACATGAAGGACTTTGGTATCGAGATCATCTCCGTTCGCGTGAAGAGGGCCGATCTGCCAGATGAGAACAGAAACGCGGTCTTCGAAAGAATGAAGTCCGAGAGAATTCAGGAGGCTTCTCTTATTAGAGCCGAAGGAAACAGGGAGGCTCAGAAACTGCGGGCCGAGGCTGATAAAGAAGCCCAGATAATGATTGCTACTGCTCAGAAGAAAGCGGATATCATAATTGGAACTGGAGACGCCGAGGCTGTGGCGGTCTATGCCGATGCGTACAACAGGGATCCCGATTTCTATGAGTTCATGAAGAGGCTGGAAGTGTACGAGATGACTCTGGCCGATGCCAATTATATTCTTGGACCCTCAATGGACTTCATTGACAAGCTGTCTAGAGGAGAATAATGGGTTGTAGTAAGTCTATTCTCGAAACGGGAAACTTTGAGATCAATGTTAAGAGATCAAGGTTTATTGGCAGCTGCCGGAGATGCGAGAGTGAAGAAGATGCGAAGTCTTTCATCAGGACTGTATCTCAGGAGCATGCAAGTGCCAGCCATTCCTGTTGGGCCTATCGCATATCGCTTCCTGGAAGGGAAGTCGCCAACTACTCGGATTCGGGAGAGCCTCACGGATCTGCTGGGCAACCGATTC
>WOZY01000191.1 GCA_011620045.1 Mesotoga sp. | reverse complement strand
CACTCATTTTGTCTGAAGTGCTCCTGTTCAGGATCTGGTCTTTGATCTTCTCGGACGACGGATAACCATTATCAATCCAGCACTCTCGAAGCGAGGCTCTCGGAAATGATTTTTTACGGTTGCTCTAATATTAGGTAAATCGGTTCTTCCTCTTGGGCGGTTAACGAAGGACTGCTCTTGAATCTTTGCTTGAGCGGTGGAGAGCGTCTGCTCTGAAAGGCGTTCATTCTTGTGCCCTATTCTGCACACAACTTTTCAAGTACATTGAACAACTATCTGTTGAGCAGAACACCTCCCAATTTGCTTCTGGAGACTCTATCGTTCTCATCCCTGCAAAAAACTTCACATCACCGCTATTTTGGACCAATGAGAAGCCTTTCATTTATTACACGCATTGTCTCTCTCATGAAAAAAGAGCAGCCTGTTTGGCTGCTCGTTCTAAGTCATATGAAGCCCGGGGCTCTTATTTACCGGCAGCGATTATTGCCCAGTTCAAAAGCCTCTCGAGGTATTCCTGATTTGATGGTTCGGGAAGAGGGTTCTTCTTGTCGATAATGTACTTTTCAAGCGACCGAAAACTTGCTCTACCTTCTAAGATGTCCTTCCCAATTCCAGACTCGAAGCTTCCGTACCTCTCCTTGAGAAGCCTTTCCAGAGTCCCTTCATCTATTAGTCTGGCAGCAGCTTTCAGCCCCAGGGCAAATGTATCCATACCGGCAATGTGAGCCACAAAAAGGTCTCGCTCCTCGTATGAACCCCTTCTCACCTTGGCATCGAAGTTCAGGCCACCGGGATTTAGCCCTCCGTTTTTGATTATCTCGTACATTCCAAGAGTTGTTGAGTAAACATCGGTTGGGAATTGATCCGTATCCCATCCCAGCAGCAGATCTCCCTGATTGGCATCCACACTTCCAAGCACACCATTGATCCGCGCAAGTCTCAGCTCATGCTGAAACGTATGTCCTGCAAGAGTTGCATGATTAGCTTCGACATTGAACTTGAAATACTCTTCAAGACCGTATTTTCTTAAGAAAGACAACGCAGTTGCAACATCAAAATCGTACTGATGCTTCGTCGGTTCCATGGGCTTGGGTTCAATGAGAAACTGACCTGTAAAACCGATGTCTCTAGCATGATCCACAGCCATATGGAAAAAGCTCGCCAAATTGTTCATTTCCAAGCCCATATCCGTATTCAGTAAGGTTTCGTAGCCTTCCCTTCCACCCCAGAATACGTAGTTCTTTCCGCCCAACTCCTTGGTAACTTCAATTGCCTTTTTCACCTGGGCCGCAGCATAGGCGTAGACATCTGCATCGCAGGAGGTAGCTGCCCCGTGCATGAATCTCGGATTGGCGAAGAGGTTCGCAGTTCCCCACAATATGCCGACGTTACTTGTCTTCAGGTGATCGGCAATGTGAGTAACAATCTGATCCAGCTTACTGTTGGTTTCTCTAAGCGTTTCTCCTTCAGGTGCTATGTCGCGATCGTGAAAACAGAAGTAGTCAACACTCAACTTCTCACACAGTTCAAATACCGCGTCGATCTTAAACTTTGCGAGAGTCATCGGATCCAGGACCGAATCCCAGCTTCTTTTCATAGTAGGCTTCCCAAACATATCAAGTCCGTCTCCCTGGAATGTATGCCAGAAGGCAATAGCAAACCTCAAATACTCCCTCATTGTCTTCCCCATTATGACTTCCTCAGGGTTGTAAAAGCTAAAAGCCATGGGATCACGATTGTCAGGCCCTTTGTACTGGATCTTCTCTATCTTGTCGAAAATGCCCATTCCCTTCCTCCTTTCAATCTACTATTCTTTCCTGCAACTCGCTTATCTCTCTATAGTTATCTTTTATGCTGCGATATAGATTCTTATATATGCTGAAAATACTGTCATAGATTTTCTTAGCACTCTCGCTCGGCCTATACTCTTTTTTCATCCTGATCCAGGAAGAAGAATCGATACCTACAGCTCCAGCGGCGAGTCGTGCGGATCCATATGCCGGGCCCTCGTCAACTTCAGGTAACCAAATCGATTTACCAAGATTGTCTGCAATGATCTGGCACCATGTATCGCTCCTTGAGCCTCCTCCCACAATCCTCACGTTACTAAGATCCGACCCAAGGCTCTCAATCAGTTCTACTCCCTCTCTAAGTGCAAAGCCCACACCTTCGTAAATGCTCCTAAAGACGTCTCCAACGCTGTGAAAAGTGGAAAAACCAAAGAGGGTCCCTCTTGCGTTCGGATCACGGTGCGGTGTTCTTTCGCCGTTAAGGTATGGCAAGAAAACTACTCCATTGGAACCTACCGACGTTTTTCCGACCAAGTTCTCCAGAGCTTCAAAGGAGAGGCTTTCTCCAAATCTCTCTTTGAACCAATTAAGTGAATTCGTGGCTGATAGAATCACTGCCATATGATAGAAGTCATTCCCTGTTACATGCCTGAAAAGATGCACTCCGCCTCCTGCATCTGGAACCCCTTGTTTGGTCAAAGCAACAACTGTCCCCGAAGTTCCAATACTTATCATCGCATCCCCTGGGTGTTCAACCCCGCAACCATAAGCCGACGCAGCATTGTCCGCCCCGCCAATTACGACCGGCAC
>WOZY01000058.1 GCA_011620045.1 Mesotoga sp. | reverse complement strand
GTCGTAATCGCTTAGAAGACTTCTGGCAAAGGCGTCAAGCCTCCTATCATCAACAATCCATCTACCGTCAATAACTTTGTGAATAACGAGATTATCCTTTATTGATACGGTTTTACAGCTTGCCGTGCCGTCTCTGTCCGAAGGCAGAGCTGCCAGCCCCAGCTTTCTGAGATTGCGGGGAGGCATGTTGGTGACATCCTTTTCATGGAGAAGAACCCTTCCCGAAAGAATCTTTCTCATCCCGAATATTCCCTCCAGGAGCTCTTCCTGACCATTTCCAGCTACACCCGAAATCGCAAGTAGCTCGCCTCTCCTTGCTTCGAAGGATGTCCCCTTTACGGCTTCTTCCCCCTCTATAGATCCTTCGATACTCAATTCCTCAACTCGCAGTACTGTTTCTCCGACCGACGACAGCTGAACCCTTTCTGGACTAATCTCTTCTCCAGAAACTAGATCGTGAAGCTCTTCTACCGAGGTCTCATCCCTTCTGTAGCGGCCAATGATTACTCCTGATCGAATCACGTATATTCGATCTGAAACAGAGTAGGCTTCGCGCAGCTTGTGAGTGATAAACACTACAGTCTTTCCTTCGGTCTTCAACCTCCTGAAAGTCTCGAAAAGCTCTTCCTTCTCGGTTTCAGAGATAAGAGTTGTAGGCTCGTCGAATATGATTATCTCCGGTGAATTCTGGAGTATTCTCAGCACTTCCAGCTTTTGCCGCTGCCCCGTCGAGAGCAATTCAACCTTCTTATCTAGAGGAAGCTGCAGGCGATAACGCTGCATGACCTTTTTAATTTCTTCTTTGAAGTGCTTGATTGTCCCTCCAGGCAAATTCATCTTGAGACCCAGCAACAAATTCTCAAATACAGTTAGCTGGGAAATCACTTTCAAGCTCTGAGGGACCATTCCTATACCCTTTTCTAACGCGTAAGAAGGGCCCGACGGAAGATACTTTTCACCTTTGAACAACATAGAACCACTGTTGGGCTTTTCAATTCCAACAATGGTTTTCATAAGCGTAGTCTTGCCCGCTGCATTCTCTCCAAGAAGAGAGGCGATCTCTCCAGAGTAAAATGAGAGGGTTGCTCCGTCAAGGGCTCTCGTTCCGCTTATACTGTATGTCTTACTGAGATTCGTTATTTCCAAAACCGGCTTCGACAACTCTGCCCCCACATGATACAGTTTCAGTCCTTTATAATGTTACCATTCCAAAAGAAAAGCGGAAAGCGCAGCGCGCTTTCCGCCAAATATAACTGGTTCCGCTTAGATCAGGCCAGCTCCTCTTCCTTGAACTGTGAGGGCATCGCTGCCTCTTCAACCTGCAGATTAGCATACATATCGAGACCAGTCCCCGCAGGTATCAGCTGGCCCACGATTACGTTTTCCTTCAGACCCTGCAGGAAATCTGACTTCCCTGCTACAGATGCTTCGGTAAGAATCTGCGGCGTTTGCTGGAATGATGCAGCCGATAGCCAACCTTCACTCTCAAGAGATGCCTTGGTAATCCTGAGAAGCTTTCGCTTGAACTTTATCGGATCCTTTGGCATGATCTGGATCTTCTTCTCGGGAATTATGGTGTCGGGATTGAAGTCATTGACAAGCTTCTGATAATTATCTTCGTCGACATCAAAAATGAGTATTTCCTTTATGCTGCTTTTTAGTATCTTGTTAAGCAGTTCTTCACTTATTGGTTCACCTTGAGCAGCTATCTTCTGTATCTTTCCATCTTCATCTTCGCCAAGGACTTTCCTTGCCAATCTCTTATCGATTACATACTCTCTGTTTTCTCCGACTCTGCTGTTTGCTTCATCTATTGTCTTGTTTATTTTTCTGATTTCGACAATGTCTAGGAGGTCTCCCGGCAGGAAGTCAGTGTCTCCGGGATCCGTGACTTCAACTTTCGAAAGCATCTGTCTGATTATCAGCTCAAAGTGTTTGTCGTGAATTTCGACACCCTGTTCTGCATAGACTCGTTTGATCTCGGTGAGAAGATAAAGCGCTGTCTGAACGAGACCTAGCTTTTCCATCAGTTTCCTTGGCCTTACGGTTCCCGTTGTTATTGCCTGTCCTTCAGTGACCTTGTCGCCGATCTCGATCTTGGGTTTGATGCTCGAGGAGAGATCGTATTCACTGATGCCTCCGGTCTTTGTTTCAATGTAGACCTTTCTTCTTCCCTTGTCGTCAGAGACGAGATCCTTAACGAAGCCACCATCGCCCTTTTCTATGAAGAGTGCTTCAGGATCCTTGATCTTCTTTCGGGCCTCAAACAACTCCTCTGCCCGTGGAAGACCTCTGGTAATATCCTGTCCGGTGGCTATACCTCCAGTGTGGAAGGTCCTCATAGTTAACTGTGTGCCTGGCTCACCGATCGACTGGGCAGCAACTACACCTACGGATTCTCCAACGTTGACAATCTCGTGATTTGAAAGATCCATTCCGTAACACATAGCGCAGACTCCGCTATCGGATTCGCAAGTTAATACGGATCTAACCTTTATTATCGGTCGGACGTAGACCTTGTCGATTTCGTTCTTTTGTAGCTTCTTCGCCGTAAGCTCGTCTATCTTCTCCTGATATTTCACAAGCATTTCTTTGCTGCCGTTT
>WOZY01000197.1 GCA_011620045.1 Mesotoga sp. | reverse complement strand
CTAGATCGTAGTAATTCTCGCTCGAATAGGTATATTTTATGTTCCTTTTGGAAAGCAATTCGGCATCAAGCCCGATTATCCCTAAGTTTTCCTCCGATCATGAGTCTCTTACTTCTCGTAAAGGCAAAAGACAGAATGGCCCGACTCCAACCACTGCTCCAATCTAGTCGGATCAGTAAGGGAAGACCTTGCGCCCGTCTTCGGGCAAAGGGGGATCCACGACACTGGTTCCGGCAAGTTTCGCGAAATTCTTGATAAGCTGCCAGCCTGGTGGATTCCGGAGAAAGCCTCCCTGTGTTTCTGGATGAAACTGAACCCCATAAATTGGCTTATCTTTATGCTTCATCATCTGGATAGGTGTGACATTTCCTCTGGCAAAGAGTTCAAACTGATCGGGAATGGAGGCGACTGCATAGGCGTGGTTCTCCCATACAAGAAGGCCGTTGTCGAAGCCGTCGATGATTTCATCGTCTTTCAGAAAAGTCACCTCGTGCCAGCGGCGTTCATCGCTGTAGTAGAGAACTGAGCCGAATACCCTGGAAATTATCTGATGACCGAGACAAATACCCAGTATTGGGACCTCGCCTCTGAGAATTATCTCTCCACCCCGGTACACGTTGTCGTCCCAGTCTATATAGTTCCGCATAGAATCGCCGCCGGCAATTATTACTGCCGAGTATTCGGTTTCGTCTTCCGGGAGTTCATCGTCGAAAATCTTGAAAATTTTGTATTCAATACCCTGTTCTGCCAGAGAACGTTCAATTGGCGAGAGCTTGAATTCGTAAGCGGGATCGTTCAAGAAAAGCGCGATGGTCCCTCCCTTCCCGTCAGAACCCAGAAGCAGCCCTGCAGCGCAAATCGTTAAGAAGACAATTAGTATCACACGAGCAGCCGAAACTGCAGCTTTATCTTTCATCGACTCTTGACACCTCTCACAGCGAATGATAAACTACTATTTGTGCGATGCCGGGGTGGTGAAATTGGCAGACACGCATGATTCAGGTTCATGTGGGCATATCGCCTGTGCGGGTTCAAGTCCCGCCCCCGGCACCAGATATTCAAGAGAGGACGAACTACGTCCTCTTTTTTGTTTTTCTCCCGACTAAAACAAAACGATTCGCTCGTCAAATCGCACTTCCTCCAATTACGGCCTTTCAGATGACCTGTGTGCAGTATACAACGCGTCCTAGAGGTTCGACAGTTCCGCTCTCCTGAAGAGAAGTTTTCTTACGTCGGAAAACTCCTTTCCGAAATAACGATCTTGCTTGTGATCGGGAACGATCTCCTCGATATCCTTAAAGAAGCCTTCAATTACCGGACTAGACGTTTTCGGGTGTCTAAAAGAAAGCGCTCTGAAGGCCAGGAGCGCCTCTATGGAGATCAGAGTCGCAACATTGTCTACTATTTTCCAGAGCTTTCTCGCTCCCCAGGCTCCCATGCTCACGTGGTCCTCCTGAAAGCCTGAAGTGGGAATCGAGTCTGCGGATGCGGGATGTGCAAGAGTTTTGTTTTCGGAAGCGAGTGCAGCCGCAGTGTACTGCCATAGCATGTAGCCGGAATTAAGACCCTCTTCTCCGTTGGTCAGGAAGGCGGGAAGGTTGTTGAGTTTCGGATTGACAAGTCTATCTATCCGCCTCTCGATCATGTTGCCCATGTCTGTCAGGGCGATCGAGAGAAAGTCCACGGCCAGCGCGACTGGTTCTCCGTGGAAGTTGCCTCCGGAAATCACGTCTCCGTTCTCGAATATCAAGGGGTTGTCCGTCGCAGAATTAACTTCTATCTTCAGGACCGACCTAACATAATCGATTGTGTCTTTCACCGCCCCGTACACCTGGGGAATCGTCCTGAGCGTGTAGGCGTCCTGAACTCGGTCGCAGTCCAGATGGGAGGTCCTGATCTCGCTTCCCTTGAGCGTCTCTCGAAGTCTTCTGGCCACGTAATTCTGCCCGGGATGTCTTCTTGCCTTTTGAACTCTCTCATCGAAGGGCGAAGTGCTTCCCATAAGGGCATCGACAGACATCGCTGCAACCAGAATTGCCTGTTCAAAGAGCTGTGTCACAGTGTGTGTTGCACAGGCGCCGATTCCGGCCATGAACGCAGTGCCGTTGAGAAGGCTCAGGCCCTCCTTTGATTTCAGTACTAGAGGCTGAAGTTTCTTGCTCTCCATAGCCTGAGAGGATGAAACTACCTCTCCGTCGAGAAAGCACTCTCCTTCACCTATCAGCGTCATAGCGATGTGTGCCAGGGGAGCGAGGTCTCCGCTGGCTCCGACGGAGCCTTTCTCGGGGACCAGAGGGGTGATTCCATTGTTTAGAAGGTCCAGAATTCTCTGAACGACGCACTTTCTCACTCCTGAATATCCTTTCAGGAGAGAATTAGCTCTAACCAGCATTATGGCCCTGACGAGTTCTTGCCGGACGGGCTCCCCTACACCGGCCGCGTGAGAGAGCACTATGTTTTTCTGAAGGGCGTCGACATCGTCGGGAGAGATTCGATGATCGGCAAGAATTCCGAATCCAGTGTTCACTCCGTATATCGTTTTCTCTTTGCTGATGATCTCAAGGGATTTTCGCCTCTCGTCCAAAAGCCTGGCCGCACCTTCTTCAATAGTACAGGGCTCATTGTCGAACGCAACACTGAAGATATCCGATAGCCTCAAATGTTCTCCGTCGATTTGCACTGACCCACCTCCGGGAGAGTCCGTTTTATCGGTAAAGATAATATTTGGATAAACCTTAAGCTGGCAAGTCTGCGACTCTCGATGGTCTGCAGAACGTGCCTATCTAACCCATTCAAGACCGGGAATCTCAACTTTTTTCTCCAGCATGCTGAAAAGCTTTGTGAAGAAGAGAACCACTACGAGATATATGATCGCAACGACGAGATACACTTCGAAGAACTGGAAGTTTCTCGAAGCGATGAACTTCGCCTGTGCCATCAGTTCAGGCGCACCGACTATATAGGCCAGTGAAGTGTATTTCAGCAGGTAGATGAATTCATTTGTCCATGCCGGGATGACTCTTCTGAGGGCCTGAGGCATTATCACCTGCAGTATCGCCTGTCTCTTCGTCATTCCAAGAGATCTGGCGGCCTTCATCTGATTGTCGGCAATCGACTGTATTGAGCCCCTGAGGTATTCGGCCTGGTAACAGCCGCTGTTAATAGCAAAGCCGATAATCGCGGCCATGAAGGGCGACAGGTTTACTCCAAGTGGCGGAAGGCCGTAGTACAGAATGAAAAGCTGAACGAGGAGCGGCGTACCCCTTATCACCTCTATGACTGCGGTCGAAATTCCGTAGAAAAGCTTGTTTCCATATACTCTTGCAATGGCTAAAATCACGCCGATCACAAATCCAATCACCACGGCGATCATTGTCATCTCAAGAGTGACGCCGAGGCCCTCAAGTAGTTTCGGCCAGTTCTCGACGACTATCTTCCACATTCTCTCCAATTCATTCACTCCCCGTAGAGCTCGTTGAGCTTGAAGAGAAATTCCTTGGTTCTGGGATTCTTGGGATTTTTGAACATCTCTTCGGGAGCGCTCTGTTCGACTATATGGCCGTGCTCCATGAAGATGATCTCATCTGATACGGTTCTGGCGAAGCCCATTTCATGAGTTACAACGAGCATCGTCATCCCGCTTTCGGCGAGATTCTTCATAACAGAGAGGACTTCCCCGATCAGTTCCGGGTCGAGTGCCGACGTAGGCTCGTCAAAAAGGATTATCTTAGGCTGCATTGCGAGCGCACGCGCGATGCCCACTCTTTGCTTCTGGCCACCCGAGAGCTGTGCGGGATACATCTTCGCTTCTCGCTCCAGCCCGACTCTCTTGAGTTCCTTCATCGCCAGTTCTCTTGCTTTTTCTTTCTCCACCTTCTTGACCTTGGTCAAGCCGACCATGACGTTCCTGAGAGCTGTAAGATGATTGAAGAGACCGAAGTCCTGGAAGACAAAACCTATCTCCTGGCGAATCCTGTTTATGTTCTTTGCCGAAGTCACTTCTTCCTCTTCTAACCAGATCTTTCCTTCATCTGGAGTCACAAGCATGTTTATGCAGGAGAGCAAAGTGCTCTTGCCGGTTCCGCTGGGACCGATTATCACTTTGGTCTCGCCTTCATTCATATCGAAGGAAACGCCTTTGAGAACTTCTTTGTCTCCGAAAGATTTCTTAAGGTTCTCAACTCTTAGTACGACTCTGTTTTCGCTCATCTCACCGTCTCCTTTACATCGAATCCAGGTATGGCAAGCCGCTTCTCAACGCTTCCAAGACCCCTGTTTATAATAAGTGTCACTATGAAGTACATAGCAGCTACCGTGAGATAGATAAGCATCGGTTCATATTTGGTGGCGATAATGTAGCCACCCTGGCGAAGAAGTTCTGTAACTCCAAGAGCATAAGCCAGTGACGAGTCTTTAAGGACTATCGTGAACTCGTTTGTCCATGGCGGTAGGGCGATCCTTACCGCCTGGGGAAGAACTACATTTATGAACCCCTTTAGATTGGTCATTCCCAGTGATCTGGCAGCTCTCATTTGAGCCGAGCTGACGGAGTTAATGGCTCCCCTGAAGATCTGCGATTGATAGGCGGAGGATCTGAAGCCCAGTCCCAATACTACCGCAACAAATGGGGAGAATCTGACTCCAATTCTCGGAAACCCGTAGAATATTAGAAAGAGAATTACCAGTTCCGGAATACTTCTGAGGACCTTTTCATAGCCTGCAATGAAGGCCTTGATCCACTTGTTTCCGTAGACCTGGCCGAAAGAAATGGGGAGGGCCAGAACGAGGCCCAACCCCAGTGTCAAAAAAGTGATTTGAAGTGTTACCCACATTCCTTTCAGAAGAGCGGGCAAAGAATCAACTATTAATCCGAGTTTGTCTATGACTTCCTCCGCCCTTCAATCAGAAGTGTTTGAGGTTCAGTTCATTGAGCTTTCCGGACTCTTCAAGTCTCGAAATGCCTTCGTTTATGAGATTGAGTAGATCCTTGTTCGCCTTGTTTACCGCAATTCCATAGTCTTCGTAAGTCTTGATTACTCCAACGATCTTTACCGGTCTGACCTTTGCAAAGCTTTCTGCTACCGGTGCGTCAAGAACAATCGCATCGATGTTCTTGTTTACCAGGTCTGTCATTGCAAGAACGTAAGTATCGTATCTCTTGAAATCACCCGTAAGGATCTTTGTCTCGACAAGATTTTCCTCGACCCAGAGATCACCTGTTGTTCCCGTCTGTACTCCGACGTTGTGCTTTCCGAAGAGAACAGTCACGGTCATTTCGCTGTCTTCCCTCACAACTACGCTCTGATCGGCTGTCCAATAAGGTTTCGAGAAAGAGACCACTTCTTCTCTTTCAGAAGTAATCGTCATTCCCGAGACGACGAGATCGAGATTACCAGATACCAGAGCCGCAATAAGTGAATCGAAGCTCATATCTCTTATTTCGATCTCAAAGCCCATCTCCTCGGCGATCGCTTTGATTAGATCGATGTCGAAGCCCACGAACTCTCCGTTCTCTACATATTCAAATGGTGGAAAATCTGCGCTTGTGCCGACCACATACTTAACTCCAAATGCAGAGCCAACGAAAATCAGCAGCGCGAGCAATACTAGCAAAGTTTTCTTCATAATACCCCTCCTTATAGTTGAAGATGAAGTGATTGTATATCAACATGCTTTCATTACCAAGAACCTCTCTTTCACCTCTTGCAAAGAATTGATGCAAAATGATAAGAGAGCAGCGATTATCGTACCCAAAAAAACCTCTCTTCAAAACCCGGCCGCAGCAATCCATCTGTTAATGCTACCGGTGCCCAACCGACCATGCGATTCAGCGACTCGAAGAGATATTTCCCATTGACATTATACCCTTTAGAAACACTTGAGCCAAAAACAACTGTTAACATATAGTGATGGTGATGGAGATGAAAATTGGTATTGCATTGAGCGGTGGTGTCGACAGTGCCGTAGCGGCCGCCCGATTGATTAGACAGGGAAACGACGTAATTGGTTATCACATGATAGTTCTTGAGGGCAACCCGCTCGCGAATGCGGCTGTAGATGATGCAAAAGCTGTTGCCGACCATCTCGGCATAGAGCTGAAGATTGTGGATCTGCGCGAGGAGTTTAGAAGAATACTCTATTACTTCGCCACTTCCTACATGAGCGGGGAGACGCCAAATCCATGCGTCGTATGCAACGATTCGATAAAATTCGGACTGCTGCTCGAGCGGATGTTCTCTTTCGGTGCAGAGAAGATAGCAACAGGCCATTACGCAAGACTTGTCTCCCTGGATGAAAAGGTTTTTTTGGCAAGAGCACTTGACAGAGCGAAGGATCAGTCGTATTTTCTTTCGAGAATCGGTAAGCATAAACTGCACGACATTCTCTTTCCTCTGGGTGAAATGACAAAGGATGAAGTCAGGCAAGAGGCTTCGGCGATTGATCTTCCCGTCCATTCGAAGAAGGATTCTCAGGACATCTGTTTCATTCCCGACGGAGACTACAGAAGCTTTCTGAAGTCCCGGGGAATTGAGGGTAAGCCGGGACCGATAACGGATGAAAGCGGAAATCTATTGGGAAGACATTCCGGGCTTTCGGGATATACCATCGGTCAGCGCAAGGGCCTGAGAGTCTCCGGGAGGGAACGTTATTACGTCAAGAGGCACGATCTCGAAAGGAACAGGCTCGTTCTGGCCCGTAGAGAGAGCCTGATGTCGGACTCGCTGACAGCGAGGGATCCAAACTGGTACATTGATCCAGGTGACGGATTTGAATGCCTTTGCATGATAAGAAGCTCGATGAGAGCTGTTCCTGCCAGCGTAAGCGTTCTGGCCGGCAACAGGCTTAGAGTTCACTTCCCGGAAAAAGTATGGGCAGTAGCCCCCGGCCAGCTGGCCGTGTTCTATATAGAAGATCGCGTGGTTGGCAGTGCCTTCATAGAAGGGAATTCCGTTCTTGAAAGTGGAGACGACACGTGATAGAATCTTCCAGACAGGAAGTAGTTCAGTTGGTAGAACGCTGGTTTCGGGAACCAGAGGTCCGGGGTTCAAGTCCCCGCTTCCTGACCAGAGCAGGCCCATCAGGGTCTGTTTCTCTTTTTCGTGGGACCAGGGGCAATCAGCTGATTCTCAGATGATCGTTTGTTTGAGTTGATCTGCTAGAACATTTTTCTAGAATATTCTTATAGAGAGCATTTCTCTTTGTATTCTCCTCTTATCGGTCTAGAGGTGGAGGGCTTTCTCTTGCTTTCGTCTATCGGAGGCATCGCTCTTCTTGTATTCCTTTTTTCCGTAATCTCCGCCTTTTCATTTGGAGACGTCTTCGCGGGAATCGTTACACTCATCTGCTCGGTCAGTCTATATTGAAGTAGGGCAGACGCGGTTTCATGTCGTACAGACAGATTGCCGGGAGCTCATTGTCGCCTCTTGGGGGCTTTGTCGCAAAGTACATTGTTGGAAACGTGACTTATCCGGTCAACTACTCGCTGAGGTTCTTCATTGCAGGGGGCTCGCTGTTCGTTGCTTCGCTTGAATTCGCGGGAGTACGCGAAAGGGAGGTTTACGGGGCTGAAATTCCCGGATTCTGGAAGATCATGAAGAGCATTCCAGAAACACTGAAGGACGATGCGAACCTGCTTAACTACATTGTCTTCAACAACCTCGCAGGTTTAGGATTGGTCTTGATCCCGTTCTATGTTCTCCTGGCTAAGGACAGCTTCGGGTTGAGCGGAAGCGACGTGGGCAGTTTTCTCCTGTTTCAGATTATAGGTATGCTTGGAGCAGTGGTTCTGTGGAATCGTTTTCCAAAGAGGAGAGGTTTGAAAAGACTGCTTATTACCTGCGCAATAATTGGCAGCTCGATTCCACTAATTGCATATTTTCTATGTTATAGTCTTTTTGCTTTCAGGCATTACCCTGAGCGCACGAAAGATCGGATTTGAGTGGCTTCTTTTAGAAATCTCCTACAATACGAACAGGGCTTTGTATACAGGTGTATCAGGCGCGCTTAGTCTGGTGACTGCACTCCTTCCTCTGATCCTGGGTAGTGTGCTTCGACACTTGGGCTTTCCGGTCGTTCTGGTAATCTCCAGCATCGCTATCGCCTCGGGAGTGTATTTTATGGGGAAGATCTATATCACCGATGACCTGGGATGAGGGAACTGCTGCTTTGCGCAGCTCAAATCCTCGTTAGAGCATTTCCCAATGACCGGCCAAACACCTTAGTAAAACTGCAATTTACTTGCTGCGAGTGCGGAAGTGCCGGAGCCTAGAGATTACGAAAGGAGAAGAATCAGATGGAGAGTGATCACTGCAGTTTTGTGTTGGCTCGCCTCTTCTGAGCTAGGGGAACCTGGTTCGATCATTTTGAAGAGCATGCCTGGTTTCACCCGTTTGGCTCAATGTTAGAATGATAGATGAGATAGTATTGAATATGAAAGTAAGCTGGCTCTGCTTTGCCTTCTCGAGGGTCTGAGAGATCGATCTGAGGTCAACTATGAGATATCGCGTGAGAATGCTTCCGATCTAGGGTGGCAGATTCAGAGAGTAAGGAGTTGGAAAAATGATTAAGGAAGTCGAGTTCGATAATCTTCCCGGAAAGTTCAGAGAGATTTTTTCTGGTTGTCTGGGAAGACCGGAGCAGTCCGATGAAGTGTTGAAGATGTATCAGGCTCCAGAGAGAAGACTCTTTGTGATGAGACAGGGAGGAAGCATAGTTGCTGTAGCCGGTTTGAAGCTCCATGAGCTTGAAGAGCCCGAGCTTCTGCATCTTGCCGTTAGGAAAGACAAGCGAAGGAGCGGCTTCGGCAGCACACTCATAAAGGCAATGATAGATTCCTTCATGATAGAAACTCTTGCAGTGTGGACAGACGAAGATGCCGTCGGTTTTTATGAGAAGATTGGCTTCGACATTGTGAATGAAATTCAGACTCAGAACGGACTGGTTCGCTACAAACTCCGTTTTTCTCGCGCTAAATCCCCTGGGAGGTTAGAAAGATGAAGATCTTATTCCTAAATAGACTTGACAGATACTGGGAAGGAAAGGTGGAAGAGCTTGCAAGAGCATTTCCCGAACATTCCTTCATCTCTTACTCCAGCAACAGTGATCCGAAAGCCCATATTTCCGATGCCGAGGTAATAGTAAAGGGAAATCTTTCCCAGGCCGACCTTGATAAAGCCAGAAACCTCAGAATGGTTGTCGTTCCATGGACTGGTGTCGATGGTCTGCCTCTTGAACGGCTCAGAGAACGTGGTATCATCGTTTCAAACACCCATGAGAATGCCGAGGTAGTTGCCGAAAGAGCCGTAGCTCTTGCCTTAGCTGTTACGGGAAGAGTGGTCGAACTTCATAACGATCTTGCTCAGGGGGTATGGTTGGGTCGGCCGTCCAATAAGGAGGCGACCTGGTACTCCATTATCGGGAAACGATGCTCTATTCTCGGCCTCGGCAGAATAGGGCAGGCGATAGCAAAACTGATCAGTGGCTTTCAATGCGAAGTAACGGGATTCAAAAGAACGCCTGGCAGCGAGTTCCCTTACGTGAAGAGAATAACAGACGATATTCAAGATGCCATCCGGGCCGGAGATCTTGTTTTCGTTGCTCTTCCGCTGACGAAAAAGACTGCGGGGATCATCGGTTCCGATCTGCTAAGTCAGATGAAAGGCAAGTACCTGGTCAATGTGAGCAGGGGAAGAGTAATCGAGGAGCAGGCCCTGTACGATGCTCTGAAGAGCGGAACTCTCGCCGGCGCGGCAATAGATGTCTGGTACGAGTATCCCTCAAGTGATAGGCCCGTAACACTTCCATCGAGATATCCAATTCATAGGTTTTCCAATGTAGTCATGTCACCGCACGTCGGAAGCTGGTCGGTTGAAAGTATGCAGTCAATGGTGAATGGCGCTTTAAAGAACATTGAGAGTTTTCTTCTTAAGGGAAAGCCGGAAGAAAAGATCGATCTTGACGAATTGTACTAGCCCTCTGGTGAAGAGAAGTCGCTATCTCTTCACCAGTGCACGCTTCGGCGGAAGAGATGTCTTGTGTTAAAATCTGGTTGAGAAAGCTTTTCGATGAGGGGTGTCCATAATGCCTTTGATCAGAGGTCCCGGCTCCAGTCTTTCCAGAAGATTGATGGGTTTTGCTGCCAGTCTGTCGCGTTTTGCTGTCGTTGTTATTTCTATCGTTCTAATCCTTCTTCTGGGTGTTCTTTTTTCGTTTGCAGAGATAGCCAGGGGCAGAAGTGAGTTTTCAGAAGGGCTTTTGAGACAGGCCAGATTTGTCCAGAGCGGTCTCAATTTGGACGAACTCTCGAGGCTTTCGGGGAGCAAAGAAGATCTGGACAAGCCTGAATACTGGAGACTCAAGAGCCAACTGGAGCAAACTAATGCGTTATTTCCTCAATACCGCTTCATCTACCTGATGGGACAGAAGGAAGATGGAGAGCTGTTCTTCTTCATTGATTCCGAGCTGCCCGGTTCAGATTACAAGTCTCTTCCCGGAGAGATATACGCCGATGCAACCGAGTACGATCTCGAGGTCTTCCGGGAGAAGAAGGCCAGAGTGCTGCCAGTAATTACTGACAGCCGGGGAACCTTGGTATCGGTAATGGTTCCCGTCACTGATGAGAATTCGGACAGGCTGCTTGCCGTGCTCGGCATAGACTTTGAAGCCAATGATTTCTGTAAAACCGTTCTGTCATATGCGATTAAGCCCGTAGTTTTCTCTCTGGTTCTGGTATTGATGGCGATACTTTCGGGATTCTTTATCATCCGCAGAGAGAAACTGACGCCTGAGAAAAAGGAAAAGAGAGTTCAAAGGTACCTTGAGGCGATCGTCTTTGCCGCATTTGGACTCGCTGCCACCATCATGGTCTCATCTCTAGTTCATGACAGGCAAGTGGCTGCTCGGAACGATACCTTTGCCGATCTGGCCGCAAATCATATAACTACGCTTTCCAGGGCGATGAAGAATACTAGAGACTTTCAGGTCGAGGCTCTTGCCAGGTTCTTTGAGTCAAGCAGCTTTGTCGACAGGCAGGAATTCTTGAACTACGTCGGTCCTATCGCGGAAAACAACGAACTGATTTCCTGGTTCTGGGTTGAGAGGGTTTTGCCGGGTGGGATAGAGTCGTTCGAAGAAGGTATCAGAAGGGAAGGCTTCCCAGACTTCTTTGTCTGGGAACCGGGTAAATCTGGCGGAAAGGAAAGAGTTCTAGATCGCGAGTCATATTACCCGATAATATACATTGAGCCTCTAGAGAGCAGCAGGAATCTGCTGGGACTAGACCTGGGATCTATCGGGTCGGTAGGCGAAGCAATCGAAAAGGCAGCTGCTTCAAAACTGATGTGGGCAAGCGATCCTGTCGTAATTCCGACGGACGAAGAGAAAGCCCTCCACTTCTTTGTTTTCAGACCGATTCTCGCGGAGAGAGCGGAAGGTTATGCAGGGTTCGTAGGGGCTATCTTTCATTCAGACGCATTTCTAAGCGCCGCTCCCGTTACTCTCAATTCTGGAGATCCAACCGTTGTCCTGGGGCTTTATCAGATTGACTCGGATGGAAAACCTGTACTGCTGTTTTCTACCGCGCAGGAATCAGCTTTTCATGATTATGAGTCTGCGGAGACTTCCATATGGCACTATCCGGAAACTCAGAACAGCATTGCCGTCCCGGTAATGCTGTTCGGGAGGCTTTTTGTGATTCTTGCCCACCCTGGGCCGGACTTTGGCGTCGGGTACCCTATAAACAACTGGATCTTCTCTCTCGCGATCGGACTGACTGTAACTCTGTCGCTTGCGATCCTGATCGGGTCATTGGGTAACAGAAGCTTCCATCTTGAAAGAGAAGTCGGGAAACGCACCGAAGAGCTAAGAGAGAGTCTGAAGATTGTTTCAAAGACGATGGAGGCATCGGTGAATGTTCTCGCTTCGGCCGTAGATCTCAGGGATCCTTATACCTCCGGTCATCAAAGGAGAGTCGCAGAGCTTTCGGTTGCAATCGGCAAAAAGCTGGGATTCGAAGAGAACAGGCTTACAGGGCTGAGGCTTTCAGCGATGATTCATGATGTGGGAAAGATACAGGTGCCCGCAGAGATACTGAACACACCAAGAAAGCTGACAAATCTGGAGTTCGATTTGATCAAGCTTCACCCGACTGCGGGACGGGAGCTTTTCAAAGATATAGAATTCCCCTGGCCTGTGGCGGACGCAATCTATCAGCATCACGAGAGACTTGACGGAAGCGGATACCCGGAAGGGATCTCCGGGGATCAGATAATATTGGAGGCCAGAATAATTGCAGTTGCCGATGTAATAGAAGCAATGTCTTCCGAAAGACCTTATGG
>WOZY01000096.1 GCA_011620045.1 Mesotoga sp. | reverse complement strand
TCGTTGCACAGGCTACAGGTTGCTGCCCAATTGACCTTGCTTTTTCATCTCGCGCTTCCAAAATCACAAGATTTTACCATCCCAAAACCATAGCTCATGCAATTGAGAATCCTTTCCCGCCAAGCGGAAACGCGGTCTTAAGAATACTCAAGAAAAATGCTGGAATGACTGTAGCAATAGATGAAGCCAATATCCTGAAAGCCCAAAGAAGCCTCGCAAACAACGGGCTCTTCGTGCAGCCAGCTAGCGCTGTTGCTTATGCCGCTCTTTCCAAACTGCGGGAAGAGATGGATTTGAGAAAAGCGATAGTGGTAGCTGTTTTGACAGGCTCAGGTCTCAAATATCCTACCATACTTAAGGAACATTCTTCCTATGTTGAGTCAACTGCTCTTACATCTCTTGAAGAGGTTCTGAAAAAGAAACCAACGCTTCATTGACCAAGAATTTTCCTTGAGGTCCAGTTCGTCTTCAGATAGCCGTACTTAACAGAAGCTATTGGAGAGTCCTGGGTGAAATGTGGCAAAAAAACTTCAAAAAACCTAATTCTGTTATCAGTCTATGACTAAGAACGTTATACAATTGTCTTGCGAGATTATTTACATGATCTAATACCCTATTTTATAAGAGCTATATAATCTTCACATTTTGCGTTATTCTTGTTGACAGGTTGATTTCTCTTGCCTATAATAGTGTTGTAGATGTTGAGTTGGAATGCAAGGAGGGAAATCAGATGGCAAAAAAGGAATACACAGTAGGTATCGACCTTGGAACTACAAATTCGGTAATTGCCTGGGTAAAGCCTGACGGCACCGTTGAGGTAATTCCAAATGCAGAGGGTAATCGGACAACCCCTTCGATAGTTTCATTCAGCAAGACAGGCGAAATCATTGTTGGTGAACCTGCGAAGAGGCAGACAATATTGAACGCTGATAGAACGGTAAGATCAATTAAGAGGAAGATGGGTTCTGATTCCACGGTAAGGATTGATGACAAGGACTACTCTCCTCAGGAAATCAGTGCCTATATTCTCAAGAAGATGAAGACAGACGCCGAGGCTTACCTTGGAGGAAAAATAACAAAGGCAGTCATTACTTGTCCCGCATATTTCAACGATGCTCAGAGACAGGCCACAAAAGAGGCAGGTATAATTGCTGGACTGGAAGTCCAGAGGATCATTAATGAACCGACAGCAGCTGCCGTAGCTTACGGAATCGATAAGGAACGTGGAGATAAGAAGATCATAGTATACGATTTGGGTGGAGGAACCTTCGATGTTTCCGTTCTAGATATAGGTGACGGAGTAGTTGAAGTTTTATCAACTTCGGGCAACAACCACCTCGGTGGAGATGACTTCGATCAGAGGTTGATAGACCATATAGCAGAAGACTTCAGAAAGAAGAACAACGTCGATCTTCGAAAAGACAAACAAGCGTTCCAGAGACTGAAGGATGCAGCAGAAAGAGCAAAGATAGAGCTTTCTTCAAAGTTTGAAACGGAGATTTCCCTGCCTTTCATAACTGCAACTGCTGATGGACCATTGCATCTTGAGATGAAGATAACCAGATCTACATTGGAGTCTCTGATAAAGGATCTTGTTGAAGGTACCAGAGAACAGATAGAAAGAGCTATGAGCGACGCAAAGCTTTCACCAAAAGAGGTTGATGAAGTGATACTTGTCGGAGGTTCGACTAGAATTCCGATGGTTCAGAGTTTCATCAAGTCGATCTTCGGCAAAGATCCGAACAAGAACATTAACCCTGATGAAGCAGTGGCAATTGGAGCGGCATTGCAGAGTGGAATTCTCTCCGGTAATGTTGAAAGTGATCTCGTCCTCGTAGACGTTACACCTTTGACCCTCGGAGTTGAGGTTATGGGCGGTTTGATGGAACCGATAATTGAAAGAAACTCCACCGTCCCCGTGAAGAGATCAAAAGTCTTCACAACTGCCGCAGACGGCCAGACAGAAGTTGAAGTAGCAGTCTATCAGGGAGAAAGAACTATGGCACGAGACAATATGTCTCTCGGAAGTTTCAAACTGACTGGAATAGCACCCGCTCCAAGGGGAATTCCTCAAATTGAAGTGACCTTCGATATAGACAGCGACGGCATAGTTCATGTTTCCGCAAAAGATCTGGGAACCAATAGAGAACAATCAATGGTAGTCAGCGGAAGGCAAAAGATGTCCGAAGAAGAGATAAAGAGAGTGGTAGAGGAAGCAAAGAAATACGAAGAACAGGACAAACAAAAGAAACAGGAAATTGAGCTGAAAAATCAAGCTGACCAGCTCGCATATAGCATCGACAAACTCCTTAGCGAGAGCGGCGACAAGATTTCATCCGAAGACAGGGGTAAACTTGAAAGCCTCGTGAAGGACCTAAGGGATGCAATCAACGAAGACAATATGCAGAGGGTGAAGCTTCTGTTCGATCAGCTTCAAAAAGAGAGCATGAGAGTTGGACAAAGTGTTTACGAGAAAGCACAGGCTCAAACTCCTACAAACGGAGGCCCACAGGAAGGTGATAACAATGACAGTGACAGTGGTACCGAGTATATACCGCCGGAAGATAGTAAATAGCAGAAATCATAGAGATCCAGAGAATGGAGGTGTTAATATGTTGGCAATCAGAAGAGGAAGCGATCTTTTCAAACCGCTTGAGGAGATTCAAAGAGAGATGGACAGACTCTTTGACGACGCCTTCAAAGGGCTGAACAGCTCGTCGAGAGAACCATCGATGTTTAGTCCTGAAGTTGACATCTACGAAAGGGATAACTCAGTTTTTATCGAAATGGACATCCCTGGAATCAAAAAGGATGAACTCGAAATCAAGGTGGAAGATGATGTACTCTCAATCAAAGGCGAGAAGAAGCTTGAAAGAGAGGAAAAGGAAAGAGACTACCACCGCTACGAGAGATATAGCGGAGCATTCCAGAGAATATTCAGGCTTCCTGAATACGTGAAGACTGATGATGTCAAGGCGAAATACGAAGACGGTGTCCTTAAACTCGAGCTCCCCAAAAAAGAAGAAGTCAAGAAAGAAGCTATTCAAGTAAAGATCGACTAACGTTAGAAAGAAACTAAGAGGGCGCTTTCGGGCGCCCTTTTTTTGGAGGTGCAATGATGATTAACTATGAAGAGTACACCGAGAAGGCAAAGAAAATCCTCATGGATGTTCAAGACATCCTGATGAGATACAGGCAAAATCAACTTGCATCGGAGCACATTCTTCTTTCCATGCTCGAGGACGGAGATAATATCGCCATCGAAATACTGAACGAGAAGAACATTAGCAAAGATTCTCTGAAGAAAGATGTTGAAGAAGTCATCGGCCGTTACGGAAGTAGCCGCGAGTCCACCAACCAGATATACATCACCCCGGAGGCCAGGCACATCCTTGAGAATGCCCGAAGCGAAGCGAGAAGAATGCATGATTCGAAAACTGGAACCGAGCATATACTTCTGGCAATGGTACGGGAGACCTCTGCTGTTGCGAGCAGACTCTTGTCTAAGTATGGTATCAATCTGGATAACATATATACATTGATTCTCAAGGGCCGCACAAAAAGCGGTGTAAAAGAGGATGAGAATCTTTCTTCCTTGAAGAAGTTCACAATCGACCTTACTCAGCTTGCAAAGGAAGGCAAGCTGATGCCCGTTATAGGTAGAGAGGAAGAAGTCAGAAGGGTAATACAGATTGTTGGAAGAAAGACCAAGAACAACCCCGCGCTCGTCGGAGAACCAGGAGTTGGAAAGACAGCAATTGTAGAAGGTCTGGCTCAACGTATTGTGAGTGGCGATGTCCCCGAATACTTGAATAACAAAAGCGTCCTGGCACTGGATATGGGCAGACTGGTCGCCGGAACGAAATTCAGAGGCGAATTTGAGGAGAGAATGAAAGACATCATCGATTCAGTGAGAAAACTCTCTGGCGAAGTGATCCTATTCATCGACGAGATCCATAGCGTTGTAGGAGCTGGCTCGGCCGAGGGATCTATGGATGCCGCGAATCTTTTGAAGCCGGCTCTTGCCAGGGGCGAACTGCAATGCATCGGTGCAACCACTCTTGATGAATACAGAAAGTACATCGAGAAAGACAGAGCTCTTGAAAGACGTTTCCAGCCAGTAATGGTCGATCAACCGACCCCTGAGGAAACCTATAGAATTCTGGAAGGACTGAAATCTACTTACGAAAAGCATCACGAGATAAAAATCGAAGATGATGCTCTAAGAACAGCCGTCGACCTTAGCGTAAAGTACATAACAGACCGTTATCTTCCGGACAAAGCAATAGATCTTGTTGACGAAGCTGCTTCATTTGTGAGACTTCAAACGGGTTACATGCCTGAAAGGCTAAGACTTCTTGACCGCCAGCTCAAGGATCTCGACTCTCAGATAACATCACTTGCAGAAAAGGGAGAGTATCAGGCTGCTGCAGAGTTGAAGATGGAGGCCGAGAGAAAGAGTGAAGAGTTTCGCGAAGAGAAAAAGAAATGGGAATCAGATGAGTCATTTGGAAAGGCCGTGACGCCTGCTGTGGTAGCTTCTATAGTTGAACAGTGGACGGGAATTCCGGCCGGAAAGATGCTTCAATCCGAGCGTGAAAAGCTTCGCGATCTTGAGTCAATAATCCATGAGAGATTCATGGACCAGGAAGAGGCAGTAAGAACTGTCTCTCAAACAATAAGACGCGCTAGAGCGGGGTTAAATGCCCCTCACCGACCGTGGGGTTCTTTCTTGTTTGTGGGACCAACCGGAGTCGGAAAAACGGAGCTTGCCAAGAGCCTCGCCTTTATCCTTTTCGGCAGCGAAGATGCGATGATCAGGATCGACATGTCAGAATACATGGAGAAGCACACCGTCTCGAGGCTTATCGGTGCACCTCCCGGCTATGTCGGGTACGAAGAAGGAGGTCAACTAACCGAAGCAGTTAGGAGGAGACCTTACTCAGTTGTGCTTCTCGATGAGGTTGAAAAGGCACATAAAGAAGTACATAATGTGCTTCTCCAAATCATGGATGACGGACGTCTAACTGATGGAAAAGGAAAGACAGTATCATTTTCAAACACGATAGTAATCATGACCAGCAATGTAGCCTCGGAACAACTATCTACTGTAGCCGATAAGGACCAAGTTCATGCAGTTGTGGAAGAAGGTCTGCGTAGAGCTTTTAGACCTGAATTCATTAACAGATTAGATTCCGTTGTGCTTTTCCGACCTCTGGATGACAAAGCCATGCAAGGCATCGTCAAGATGAGGATATCGGAAATGGAGAGAAGACTTTCAGATCAGAGTATTTCTGTTGAGATCAGCAAGGAAGCGCTTGAGTATTTAGCTAAAGAAGGTTATGACAGAGAATACGGTGCTAGACCGGTTCGAAGGTTGATTGAAAAATCTGTAGAGGGTCCGATTGCCGATATGATTATCGACGGATCTCTGGAGGAAGGAATGAAAGTGATAATTGATTCAGATACCTCGGAAATTGTAATAAGAGCCGAAAAAGTATCGGAGAGATAGCTCCTTCCGAACCTCGTTGTCGACAATGATGTTATCATTTTCGTAGGAGGTGCTTAATGGACAAAATCTTCTTCACTTACAAGATCCCTGATGAAGGAATGCTTCTGCTAAAGAAATTCGATGTTGAAGTGAACACGGAGGATAGGTTCCTTCAAAAAGAAGAGATTATTCAGAAAGCTAAAGATGCGGCTGCACTGGTAACATTGTTATCAGATAAGATTGACGCCGAGGTTTTAGAATCACTTCCGAAGCTAAAAATAATAGCAAATTATGCTGTCGGATACAACAACATCGACATCGACGAAGCGCGCAAGAGGGGAATAAGAGTAACAAACACACCTGAAGTACTCACCGATGCGACGGCGGATTTGACGATGTCATTAATCCTGGCTGTCAGCAGAAGAATTGTAGAAGCTGACAGATTTGTCAGAGAGCACAGATTTGTTGGATGGAAGCCTGATCTGTTCACCGGCCCCTCTCTTTCGGGAAAGACTTTGGGAATAATAGGCCTCGGAAGAATCGGGAAAGCTGTTGCAAAAAGAGCAAAGCCATTTGGAATGAATGTTGTATATTGCAGCAGGAAACCACTATTGTCGAATGAAGAAGAGAAGCTTAACGTAAGTCACTTAAGCCTTGAAGAGTTGCTAAGAAGCTCTGATTTCATATCTCTTCATGTTCCACTGACTCAAGAGACGTATCATCTGTTAAACGAAAAGAGGCTCTCTATGCTGAAAGCCGGAGCTGTTCTGATAAATACGGCAAGGGGACCTATTGTCGATGAGACTGCGCTGATAAAGGCACTCAGGAGCGGCAGGTTAGCCGCTGCAGGTCTCGATGTCTATGAAGAGGAACCTGATGTACCTCAGGAGTTGATTGATCTCGACAACGTGGTTCTTCTTCCGCATATTGGATCTGCCACGAAGGAAGCAAGAATCGAGATGGCAATGATGGTAGGGCGAAATGTGGCCGCTGTTCTTGAAGGAAAGGAACCTCCAAATCCAGTGGTATGATCATCTCGTTTCAAAATACCATATTGGACCGTGGTATTTATTTCCAGTCTTGTCAATTGCCACGATCTGCCAGTAATAAACTGTCTCAGGCGAAAGCCTGTCGACGAAGTAGCTATTTGAACTCGTTGTCGAGTAAAGTTGAGGAGTCGGAGATGTCCCAAGGTAGAGATTGTAGCTGACAAGTTCAACAAACGGAGATGATTTTAGACCGACTCTTGCTCCGGAATCTTTGTTGGAAATCCATATATCAATGTTGCTCAGTGCAACACTGTTGTTCCTGACAACGACGTCCCAGCTAAGCATTACGCTATCATCATAGACAATGGTTCCGTCTTGCAAGTCGTTGGTGAAAACGGCTTGTGGCTCTTGATACAGCGTGTTTGCAGTGGCTACAATGAACAAAGTGAAGAGAACCGCGAAAAATACTCTTTCCATTGTCAGCACCTCCAAGTGATTTGACTGTGGATTAGACAACAAGGTTTTCAATTAAAAAAGGAGAGTGGAATCATGAAGGTTAAAAACGTTGGTGAAGTCTACAGATGCGAGATATGCGGAAATGTGGTTGAAGTGAAAGAAGCAGGCGGCGGAGAGTTGATCTGCTGTGGTGAGCCTATGAAGCTCGTGCAAAAATAGGAAAAGCCCCTAAACGGGGCTTTTTTCTTAGAAACACATATCGAATCCAAGAAGCACTCAAATAGGCCAGTAGAACAAGGAAAACTTAAACCTATCTGTCATCCTAGTTACATCGATGAAGCTGATCTCCGGAGAGAGCCTTGTTTTGAGTTTCTCGGTAGGCTGGAAGAAAGAGTTCATGGCCTGCCCTCTCAGCCCAAGGGCAAGCATAAATCTCCTCCCAAACAGGTTAAAAGAGAGATTCTCAACCCCGGTAAGAATTCGCGCATCAAGTCCCGCTTCTAGACCGGAGATTTGTCCGAGCTCACCGGAGTATGAGACTTTAAGACCAACGTATAACATAGTAGGAGCGAGACTCAAGTTTCCGGTTTGAGAAGCACCGAAGACCTCAAAACCCATTCTGTACTATCCATTTATTGAGTAAATTCCGAAAAGCAAAGGAGAATGGACTACGGATCCTCCGACATTGCTGGCATTGAAGTAGTTTCCAAAAGAAACTGTGGCAACGATCAAGAACGAAATCAGAATTACCGATATCTTCCGCTTCACTAGACCACCTCTTTCACTAACCTTACACGCTTATTATACATTTCAATATCCGCCTGGAAAAGCCTTGTGAAGCAAGCGCCTTGTCGTCATTGCTTGCCTGAAGAAGCGGAAATGAGATTCCCGTATTCTCTTTAGCTTCTAAGGCTTCCCATCGTTGGACACTTCTTTTCTGATTGTCAAGAGAATATACCTTACACAAAAGGAATTTCTTCTTCAAGAAATGGATACAGAAATAGTTGATCATAGTACCATATACTTGCTGGAGGCTGATCAATGGGTGAACTCATTCTTTCCAGAAAAGAGATTTTCTCCTCCCTCGAAGAAGCCGTAAAGAGCAGAGGTTCTGTTATGGACAACGGTATTCTAAAGGTGGATTCCTTTTTGAATCATCAGATTGACCCGCTGCTTATGAAGAGCGCAGGTGAGTTGATTGCTGACTTTTTCAGAAGCTACGGAGTGACAAAGGTTTTGACTGCCGAGAGTTCGGGAATTGCTCCCGCCTTGATGGCTGCCAGTAGCCTAGGAGCTCAGCTGGTCTTCGCGCGAAAGCGGAGACCTATAACCATGCAAAGATATCTGAGCGAATCCGCCCCTTCGCACACTAAGGGTGGAATTGTGGAACTGAACGTCTCCCTGGATTATCTTGGTAGTGAGGACAGAGTAATCATTGTTGATGACTTTCTTGCAAGCGGTAAAACAATAGAGGCTTTGGCCAGACTTTCGAACAAGACGGGAGCTTCTCTTGTAGGCTTTGCAGCAATAATTGAAAAGACATTCGAAGAGGGGCGGGCATTACTTGAAAAGTTCAGCGTTCCGGTTCTGGGAATAGTGAGAATCTCTTCACTCGACCCACTCTCTTTTGTGGAAAATGAAATCTAAAAACTAGAACTAAACTGAGCGCCAAAATTCATAAAAGAAAGAGACAGCCGATTCTGATCGAAAGAATTCGTGGCAGACAAGTATCTGGAACCAACTCTGATGTAGTAGAAGGGACGCAAAGTGAAGTCCTGTAAAAACATCAACGAACCCATTCCCTTTTCCAAGTCCTGTTGATATCTCCAGACCAATGAAGACCCGATCGTTCATCTTAAGCCTAATATCGGCCGCCGGCCCAAAAGAAAAATCCGTTAGCTTGTGATCGTATTCTTTTGAACCCGAAAGAGTGATCCTCTTGAATGATAGCCTTCCCTGAACACCCAGTTGAAGAGAGAAACGATCCAGATCAGGCAGGATGTAACGGTAAGTCAGTAAAATAGTGTCCTGCCTGAACGCCGATTCATATTGATAGGGAACTTCCGTATTTGTTGCTTCAAACGAGCTGCTTACAGTGAAGTGAGATAGACTAAATTCTATCAAGTGTTCTTGAGAAAACCCATATCCCACAGTCGGCACAAAGTACGCACGGAAGCTATTTCTATCAAGAAGCTCTGTACTTTCCGAACCTTCCATTTCAAGAGATCCGTTCCATGGCATCGAAACACCGCTTTCAACCTTGAGCTCGAATTTTGCAGAAGAAAACGCTGCGATTGACAACAGGAGGAGTATTACGCATATTCGCCTCAAGCTCATGATCTTAATAACCCTCTCTCTATCATCCAGCCAGTAAGCACTCTAACTTTCTCTATTCCAACTCTATAATGTACACTAGCTAGAAGCTCAACAGCCTCTCTTCCTCCAACCACAGCAGCACCTCCTACAACGAAGTCTGCGATACTTGCAAAATCTATCCCAAGCTCGTCTTTGAGATTCTGAGGAAACGTCTTGATCCATTCAAGACCTAGAGAACTTTCAAAAGCAGGCTCCAGTGGACTTAACGAAGGCAAATTATCTGAGTCATTGAAGATCCTTCTTAATACCTCTCCCTCGTAATTCGAGATGAGAAGATCGAACAAATCGTCACTTCCCTCTCTGCCGGCAATCGTTTTCAGGATACGATAAAGCTCGCCAATCATCTTTCCCTTAACTCCTAGAAGGAAATCAGGATCCGGCTTGATTAACTGATCCAGAGTATTGAGAGCCGACAGTCCCACCCATTCAAGTTCTGCTTCATCCATCATCTGGGGCGTATCAAAATCGGAGTGATAGAATCTATCAGGAAGATGACCCATAAACGGAGAAGGTATTCCAAGAGTAGTGAAGGCGCAGTGATCGGACCCTGCCATGAAGGGTATCTCTCCGAATCTCTTCAGTGGATATCCTGAGTTTGAAGGCAATAGTCTCCTGATATTGAGTTCAAGGATTCGACCCCATCTCTGCGGAAGATAGGGCGGTACTTCAGAAAGGATAAAAGTTGAACCGGTTTTATCCTGATCGGCACCAACCATGTCGAGATTTATCGTATACATTGGAAGCCTGTTCTCTTCCTTAAGCTGAAGCGCGTAGGGAACACTACCCAAATACTCGGGAACAAGAGCAATCTTCACAGAATAAGGAAATTTCTCGTCATTAAGAATCCTCGCTATTTCCGTGGCAAGAGCCGCACCGCTTGCATTATCATCGGCTCCAGGCGAAGGATGACACAAATGTGCAGTTATCAGCACGTCCGGACCTTCTTTGAAACCAGTAGCATCTATCTGGAGTACCTCAAAACTGCCTTGTGACATCTTGGTTTCGACTCTGTATCCTACCGCTGCATTCCCGCTTTTCGCGTGATTAAGGAGGATGTCGAACTTTTCCTTGGTAACGGAAAAGGCTACGGTATTTAGATCGGCAGATTCCCTGTCATAAGGAATTGTCAAGGAGTTAGTCATATGAGGCAAATCATTCAAACTGCGGCCAATTTCCTCAAAGGCCTTTCTCATATGGCACAACACGAGACACCTTGCTCCGCCCTCGACCACGGCATTCTGAAAGACTTTTACTGGATCATCGTTTGCAAGGACTGCCTTCCCGGAGTAGTCACCCTTGCCTTTATATATTGCAAGGGGGGACAATTCCCAGCCATCACTGCTTCCACTTCCCGAAACAAGGGAGACTTTAGTCACTGCCGTTGAAGTTACGAAAACCCTTTCGGGCTCTTCCAGCCAGAGTTCTCCAAATACTGGTTCCCATGCCAGTGTAGATAGAATGTTTCCAGTTTTGGTGACTCCATCGGCAGGATACTCGAATACCTTGAATCTCTCCTTCGGGAATCCGGTACGAATAAGGTAGTCCATTAAGGAATGCATAGATTCGCTATAATCCTTACTTCCCCTCATCCTATGATACCCCGAGAGCATCTCAATGAGAGACTTGACCTTTCTTCCATCCAGTCTTCGGCTCAAGTTCATCCACCCCTATTCAACATGAATCATCTTTTTATCATTCCACCGTCTATAACAAGATTCACACCTGTGACAAAAAAGCCCTCATCGCCGCTTCGGAAGAGACAGGTTTCACAACATCTTCCGGCCTGCCGACTCTGCCTGTGGGATGTTGATTGTGCACGATATCGCTCAACCTGGAAAATCTTACTACAGACTTATGTTATGGTTATGACATTCGACAGCAATCCAGCAAGGACCCATAGCATCTAACCTTAGCCTTGGTCACAAACTAACCGACAGTGAATGCCTCAAGACCAAAAGGCCACCTTTGAAGCCCAATACGGTTTCGCAAATCATTCTTCGACATCAACGCTCTTGTCGATGCAGTGTCAAATGTACTAGAGCGCCAGAAGCCAAAAGATAAGGAACACAACATTTAATAATCAAATACGGGCGGTAAGATTGGCGTCAATTACTCTTTTCCAGTCATCGACAGCCCTTTCAAGAAGGGTTCCCTTCCAACCAGTGCCGGCTTTGTCAACAAAAAATGTTGATTGACCTGCTTGCCTCACAGTAAACTGTACAACTTCCCTTACATCACCCTAAGAAGAAACGTCTCCTCGAATTAGTGCCGCTTCGTCCCTTTTTGCACTATCTCCTGCAGTATTGCGTCGTCCGATTCTCCATCTATGTCCATTATCATGACCAGCGAATCCGACGGAGCAAAGCTAAGAGATTTGATTCCCCTAATTCGCTTTGCTGCAATGATAACCGGTACTGCTCTTTCGGAGAATCTCATATCGGACCCCCCGAAACATGACAACCGATACAGTTACTATGAACCTAAACACCGGTCAATCTCTCCGCATGTATCATCGCACATTTCTCAATAGCAGTAAGCTTCACCTCTTGCTCTTCGAAAGTCTCTGCAATTGTATGATAGTGATCGTATGCCTTCTTCCAAAGGATAGACGCTTTATCTGGATCACTCTCGTTTCGTGCGATCTTCTCCAGAGTCATTCCCTTCACAAGCCAAAGAGATATGTCGTCGCCCTTCAACTTCAACCCTTCTTCAAAGACCTCAAGTGCTCTGTTGTACTCTTCGAAACGGTCCCTGAGCAAAGTTCCCAATTTCCTGATATAAATGAGCTTCTCTTCAGGTGACTGAACGGCTTCGATAAGTCTTTCATAATCTCTTATGAGGATTTGAAGATCCGCCTTGCTCGCATCCTTTGATTTGGCCTTTAATTCAGACGAAGTACAATTCTTCTTCAACGTCTCAATATCATTTGCCTCGTCAGAAGAATCTGCATACTTCTCATATCTCTTGTCGGAAACCAACCGGGCGATATCCCTCATTTTCTTAAGTAGAAGTCTCCTTGTTTCAACTTCTCGAATCTTCGGCAAGATGGCATCCAGTTTGTCCAGCAATAGTTCCTCTTTCCCTACAAAAAGA
>WOZY01000035.1 GCA_011620045.1 Mesotoga sp. | reverse complement strand
CCCAGACTCAAGACCCGAGACCCGCTGTCAATTTCGTGATTATGAACTTGATTCAGAATCTCGTTCCTTCTTTTCTCGTCTCCTATAGTTTTTTCGAGTCTGATCAAAAACGAAGAACAGATCTTCGCTCTGGAACGAATAACAGGTTCTCCTCGGTGAACGGATAACCGTTCAACGAAGGACCAGTTCCTTTGCTCTTTCCAATCCCCAAACTGCAACCCCCGACCCCGGTCCTATTCGTCACCCCTTCATTCCTGACTGCATGAAACTGGATATGAATGTCTTCTGGAATATCGCAAAGAAGACGATTAGCGGCAGTATTACAAGAAGCGTTGCCGCCATAAGAAGAGTCCATGCAGCTGCGCTCTCTGAAGCCTCGGCCAGCATCGCGAGACCTACTGTCAGCGTTCGGGCCTTCACGCTGTCTGTAACTATCAGGGGCCAGAAGAACTCGTTCCAGTGATACGTTACGCTTATGAGTGTGAAGGCAAGATAGGTCGGTTTAAGCAACGGGATGGCTATCGAGACCATGAACCTTAAGGTTCCACAGCCATCAATAGTTGCCGCTTCTTCCAGTTCTCTCGGGATTGCGGCGAAGCCTTGCCTCAACAAGAAGACGCCGATTGCAGATGCGACGTAAGGTAGCGCAATGGCCGTCTTCGTATCTAGCAGGCCCATATTACTTATCGTCAAGTAGTTCGGAACTATGAGCGTCTGTGGAGCTATCATAAGCTGCACGAGCAAAATGATGAAGAGAATCTTCTTGAATCTGAATTCCATTCTGGCGAATGCGTAAGCGGCGAGAGTCACTGTTATGAGTTGCACCACCAGAAGTCCGAAGGCATAGACTATCGTGTTGAAGTAGTATCTCCCGAAGGGGATTATGTTGAAGACTTCCTTGAAGTTTTCAAGTGTCCATTTTTCGGGAAGCCATTTTGGAACCATAGAGAAGACTTCAGTCGGATCCTTGAAAGCCGTAACGACTATCCAGTAGAGCGGGAAAGCGAGAATCACGGCGAAGACTATCATCAGCGCGATCGAGACCCATTTCGTCGTTCTTCCTCTTTTCGTCATAGTCTCTCACCCGATTCATAGAAGACTCTCCTTTCCATGAAGAAGAAGGCGAGGACTGTGAATATCAAAAGAAGAATAAGCAGTATAATGGTGAGGGCTGAGGCATATCCGAAGTCCCAGTACTTGAAGGCCACCTGATAAATGTAGTAGACAAACATGTTCGTAGAGTTTGCCGGACCTCCTCTCGTCATGAGATAGATCTGATCAACCGCCTGAAAAGAGTTAATCACAGCGATTATGAATGCAAAGAATGTTGTCGGTGAGAGCAAGGGCCAGGTTATCTTCCAGAATTTGCGCCAGGCAGAGGCACCGTCTATCGTTGCAACCTCATAGATTTCTGTCGGTAACTGTTGTAGCCCCCCGAGGAATATGACCATATAATATCCCGCGTTCTTCCAGATAGCCACAATAATCAGGGCCCACATAGCAAACCTGCTGTCGCTTACCCACTCTATGCTAGGGATGCCTATCTTACTGAGAATGTAATTCAAAAAGCCATAGCCTGGAAGGAAGATGTACAACCAGATCATTGAAGCGGCAGCCATGGGTATTACATTTGGATAGAAGTAAGCCGTCTTAAAGAAGGAGCTTCCGATAATTTTCTGATTCACCAGAAGAGCAAGAGCCAACGCCAGAGTCATAGTTATGGGGACCGTCACAAATGCGTAGAAGAGATTGTTCCCAGCTACCTGCCAGAACAGAGGAGTCGAGAATGCTCTTTTGAAATTGTCGAGACCCGTAAACACCGGCTCCGGCGTTGCCATGTTCATTCTCATGAAACTTAGAAAGAGAGACCTAAATGCCGGGTAGTATGTAAACATACCAAGGAAAAAGAATGTCGGTGCTATGAAGATCCACGGCAGAATCTTCTTTTTCGTTTTAGTCTTCAATCTACTCACCTCCCGGCATAGGTCACTTTGCTCTTATTGCTTGAATGGAGCAAGAATCATTTCGACTTCTTCCTGCAACTGCTTCAACCCTGCAGAGATCGACACTCTCTCATCCAGGATATTTTGAAGAGTTGTCAAGAAAACCTCTCTTATCTGCGAGTTACTGTGGAAGGCCATCTCTCTTCTGGCAACGTCAAGCTGATCTCTTGCTACGAGAATGTACGGGAATCCTTCTGCGAATTCCTTTAGAGCCTCAGTTTCGAAGGCGTCTTTGCGGACCGGTATGTATCCTGTGCCGATGCTCCATCTCGCCGAGTTCTCCGGTTTGCTAAGCCACTTGACGAAGGTCCATGCGGCTTCCTTGTTCTCTTCGGGGATTCCTTTGAAGATGTAGAGGTTTCCACCTCCCGTTGGAACTGCTGTCTTGACTTCTCCAGGAAGCGGAGCTACTCCGAAATCGAATGTGGCCGAGTTCTTTACGAAGCTGAGACTACCGGTAGAATTGAACATCATCGAAGCGGCGCCAGCAACGAAGTCCTGGGAAGCAGCTCCATAGGTTCGGTGCCTTGGCATGACTCTCTCGACATTGGCCATGTAGGTCCACTGCTCAACGGCCTTTGCCACTTCGGGCGTGTCGAAGTACGACTCCGTTCCCGTTTCATTCGC
>WOZY01000156.1 GCA_011620045.1 Mesotoga sp. | reverse complement strand
ACCCTCGAATTCACTAGATCAATCAGGTTGTGCAACGAGCTTTCAGGAATCATCGAAGCAACTCCGCCCAGAATAACAACCTCAGGATCAAGCGAATTCACAATGTTGACTATGCCAACTGCGAGACTCTTCTCAATCTGGCTCAAAAGAGGCTCAAGAACAGTTTCAGATGAATTCAGGATGCTCAAATACTTCTCGTTGTTGCTATCGCCCCCAAGTGCAAATCCCATTTCATTTGCCCTGGCTACGATCGCTTCAGTGGAGGCTACTGTTTCCCAGCAACCGAAATTCCCACAATAACATTTCTTTCCATCTATCTGGACAGTCATGTGTCCCAATTCACCGGCGGAGTAATCACGTCCTCTGTATATCTGTCCGTCTAGCATTATTCCGCAGCCAATTCCCTCAGATACATACACGAACACAACATCCGCTGCAGAAACCAGAGAAGGGTTCTTCCATTTCTCTGCAATCAGTGAGAGGTTCGCTTCATTGTCAAGAAAGACGGGATACCGTTTGGAAAGCCTTTCTCTTAGAACAAGATCCTTCCAGCCGAAATGTGGCACGTAAACTACCCTTGAATTCTCAACGTCAACAATTCCAGGAACCGAAACCGAATAGCCGAGAAACTTGTACTTAGGAATATTTCTCGAAATTATGTATGTCTCTGCAGAAAGCACTTTCATGAATTCATCGAAGTCATGAGGCGTACTGAATTTGTTGACAACAGATACTGAACCATCAAAGAAGCCTTTGCCTACGATTGTTTCTTCAACTCCAATATCTATTACCACTGACATGAAGGCCTTCCTGTTTAGTCGAAGAACAATCGCTTTCCTCCCTATACGGCCAGTATCTTCGGCCTTGATCTCTTCGCAAAGACCCATGGAAAGAAAGTCTTTGATTATCTTTGTCACAGTACTGGGATTTAGACCAGATTCGATGGCAAGATCTCTTCTGGTCGTCACGGGGCTCTTCCTCAATAACTGAAGAATCAGCTTTCTGTTAGATCTTCCAATGTTTTCTGAATCCAGCTTTTTGCCGACCAAGCTGAAATCCCCCTTTCTAATATAGCTTACTACCAATTCCAGATTAGGATAAATCTCAACAGAAGCGTTTAGAGGCGGTTGTTAAAGAATATCACTCTCAACTTGTCTCTTCCTAATTTATTTATTGCCGCAAAAAAATGAAAGAGTTTTCACAGTTGATATCCCCTGATAATTCTTCTTTGACCGCCTAAGAACAATTCAACGTTCTTCTATGACAATTCTAACAGAGGGAAAGAATGAAGACACAAAACGGGCATGTTTGACTCCTACCAAATGGCTGTCAACCAGGTGATAGAGGATGCCTCCATTTCTGTGCGTATTCCTGGGTCACTTCCTATCTCAATAATCATTCCCCAGGAAGATCAGCTAAAGGACGTCAGACTACCCGAGAAGGATCCGTGAATTCTATGACATGAAACTAACTATCTCTTCAGTCAAATACCATGTGGTGACTTCCTTAGTTAATGTAGAGTGAGAACGATAGAGGAGGTCTTATTCATGCTGCTAGAGAAGATAAAGTACATAGATTGGCCGTCCTAGGATTTTCTATTGAGTATTATGGGGGTCAACTTCAACGAAATGATAGTAGGCGCGTACTAAGACGAGGATTTTCTAGAGCAATTCAAACCTGATGCAGAGATTATTGATTGGGTGAAGGAGACAAAGAGATCACTTCCCTCGGACATTAAAGAACTTTTTGAACGTTTTTTTGATTGTGAAACGTATATCGGTGCAGGCACCTTTGCTCTGGTCCAAGGACGTAAGCTTGAAAGCACTGAAGAGTTCATTGAAGCTCTAAAGCGCACTTCTGGGAAGAGCATACTCGGACGGTTTCTCAGAACCGGATTTGGGTCGGACATAGAAGAAAGAGAGGATTCTCAGTTTGAAGAGTTAATAGAGAAACTCACCCTGGACGAGAAAGGGATGCTCCCTTTCATAACTGAGAGCACCATCTGTTTGCTCAGATTATAAGCACCGTCTTCTCATCTATTCAGAAGGCGAATCTCCTTGGACTGCTTGAAAACCCATCTCAGACAAAAGAGGATCTCATATATCTATTTGAATGGTTTCTGGAAAACGTTTTCAGTAAGATCAGGAATGATGTGAGGAAATCTAACCGGAAATATCTAGGATTGCTCGAAAGGCATGTTCAAGAGAATGGGACATCAAATCTTGTGAGACTCAATCTTGTCAGTCTTTTCGATGTTCTCGAAACGGTCACTTCTATAGAACTGAGTGCCTCTCCTTTTCTTGGTCTCGACCAGGCAAGCCTAATGATTAATAATGGCAGCTATCTCTTCATTCTTGGTTACGACTGGATGGAAGTTCCATTCAGAGAGAAGGATGAGCGACTGAAGTGCATCGATGTTTTTGATGCTTTGGCAGAAAGAGAAAGGCTTGCGATCCTTAAGGAACTAAGCAGGGAGCCCAATCGCCCGGTTTCTCTTGCTAAGAAGCTGAAAATTCCTGCAGGGGACCTCGGCAATCATTTGGAAAAGCTAAAGAACGCAGGGTTGCCGGAGAGTGTTTACGATGGTGAACATGTTAAGTATACAGTTAAGTCAGAAAAGATAAGAAGATTGG
>WOZY01000041.1 GCA_011620045.1 Mesotoga sp. | reverse complement strand
CCGAATGCACTACGAGGTCAATTCCAAAATCAATCGGGTTCTGATAAATCGGAGTTGCCCATGTGTTGTCGATTATCGTCTTGATTCCCCTCGATCTCCCCAGCGACGATACTTCGGTCAGGTCTTGAAGTTTGAAGGTGAAAGTTGTTGGGCTTTCGAGATATATGATCTTTGTGTTAGGTCTGAGCGCCGCCTCAAGTTCATTTGCATCGCTTCCTTCCACAAATGTGTGTTCTACTCCGAATCTTGCCAGATACTTTGCCACGTACGTGGATGTCCAGCTGTAGCAGTCCTTGATCGTCACTATGTGATCGCCGCTCTGCACGAAGGCTGAAATACTGGAGACTATCGCAGCAACGCCCGATGCGAAAAGCTTTGCTCTCTCCGCATGCTCGAGCGCAGCCAATTTCTCTTCAAGAATGTTTACTGTCGGATTGTTTCCCCTCGTGTACAGAAAGTGGTTTGTCTCATCTGAAAGGGCCAGTGAAAAATCGTCAAAGTCCTTGAACGAGAAAATCGAAGTCTGGAACAATGGAGGATTGACCGCTCCACAAGGTAGATCCTCTTCTCCAAGATGGTGCAAAATCTCAGTTATGTGCTTTTTCTGCATACTCAAAATCCTCCATTCTTTTTATCCTTTTATTGCGCCTTCGGTAAGTCCGGCAATTATATATCTCTGGGCAAAGGCGAACACTATCATCGTCGGTAATAAAGCGAGCACAAGTCCCGCGCTCAAGACATCCCAACTTATACCTGCCTTTGAGATGAAGGAGTTCAGCGCAACGGGAACCGTCATCTTTTCGTCCGAGAAGATGAACATTGATGCCAGAAACAGCTCGTTCCAGATATTCACGAAGGCAAAACTGAAAATCGCCGCCAGTCCCGGTCTCGTGAGGGGAAATACAACTTTGAACATTGCCTGCAAAGTATTGCAGCCGTCAATCACCGCGGCCTCCTCCAACGAAACAGGAATTCTGTCAAAGAAGCTCTTTGACATGATAGTGCTAAAAGCAATTACCATAGTCACATAGAGGATGAACAACGTAGAAAGTCTATCGATCATCCCGTAATTCGCGAGCATTACGAATAACGGCGCCATAAGTATGAACGGCGGTACCATTTGGGTGAAATACATGGCAAGCAATGTCCCGTTCCTGAATTTTTTCGCTTGAATTCGAGAGAGAGCATAACCACTGAACATAGAAATAAGCATGGCCACGAAGGCCGCCGCAAGCGCCACTATTGCGCTATTCCGAAAGTACACCCCGAAGTTGGCGAAGCCAAAGAGCTTGGCATAACTCTCAAATGACAGCTTCTCAGGAAGATACTTCAGCGGAAAGGTGTAGATCTCTCTGGAACCCTTGAATGATGTCACCACTACCCAGTAGAGGGGCAAGAGCGCAGCCAAAAGATACAACCCGAGAGCGAGGATCTTCAATATTCTGCCTATAACCTTCGTGAGCGCCTTCATATGGTAACCTCCTTTCGGGAAGAGATGTTCAGGAACACAATCGCATACAGCAACAGCATCGACATTATTATGAAGCCAATCGCGGCGCCCTGGCCGTAATCATAAAACTGGTAGATCCTGTTTATCATGTGCGTCGCCAGTATCTGAGTCGAATTAGCCGGCCCTCCACCGGTCATTCCATAGATTATCTCCGGGAAATTCATGATCCACATAGTTCTTAGAAGGACCGTGCTAATAATGGTAGGCCTTATGTAAGGTATGGTTATTTTGAACAATTGATTGAACCTGTTGGCTCCATCGATTCTCGACGCCTCGTAAAGCTCGTTCGGAACCGATTGAAGAGCCGCCAGCAGCATAATGGCGAAGTAGGGGATCCCATACCAGACGTTGGCGATAATTACCGACATCATTGCGTATCTAGGATTAGACAGAAACCCAATACGTGTGCTAATAACTCCTAATCTCATCAGGATATCGTTTATTATCCCAAACTGACCGTTGAACATCCACGCCCAGATAAGACCGATGGCAAAACCTGACACGGCCCACGGATAGAATACTAGGGCCGAATAGATCCCTCTGCCCTTAAAGGGCTTTCTCATCAGAAGGGCAAGACCAAAGCCAAGACCAAACTGGAACACCAGAGAGAAAAAGACCCACACCAAGGTGTTGACAACAATTTTGAAGAAATCGAAATTGGGATCGTTTATTATTGCTTCGAAGTTGCCAAGCCCTATGAACCCTATCTTAGAGAGGTCGAACATATTGTAGCGTTGAAACGCCATAACTCCGCCGCGAATAATGGGAGTGTACGTGAAAACAATCAGAAGGATGAAAGCTGGAATCATCATTATAAAAAACTTCCAGAAGTTCTTTCTCAAATCCAACACCTCTCAGTAGACGGTCTGTATATTTCAGAAAAACGGCACGGCGTCGAAATCAACTAATCTTTTTCCACCGTGCCGAATCGTTAGTCAGTCTCTTTCAGTTCTTAATCAGTCTGCCCAGTACTCAGCCCATTTGGCGGCAACTGCTTCGACAGTTGTGTCGCCGAGGAGCAGTGACTGCATATCCTGCTGATGAATCTCTGGCCAACCCGGCCACTTTTCGGAGTCTAGAGGGTACGACGCGAAGATGTACTTTTCCGGATGACTCATCATGTAAC
>WOZY01000284.1 GCA_011620045.1 Mesotoga sp. | reverse complement strand
GTGTGAAGATGTATAGCCCGATTAAGGTTGCTGTTTCTACATGTCCAAACTGCGGCGAACCAAAACAACCACACAGAGTTTGTTTGCACTGTGGTTTTTACGGAGGAAGACAGATTCTTGAGATCGGTGAGTAGTAAATGCAAGGAATAAAGATTGCCCTCGATGCTTATGGTGGAGACAGCGCCCCGGAAGTCAACATAGATGGCTCTTTTCTTGCTCTTAAGGAGTTTCAGGATCTCCAGATAGTTCTGGTTGGCAAAGAAGAAGAACTGAAGCCCCTGTTGAAACAGACTCCAGAGACCTCAAGAATTTCAATAGTTGACGCAAGAGAGGTTTTTCCGATGTCGGAGAAGCCTTCTCTTTTGTTGAGAAAGAAAGACACCTCGCTCTACAAGGCCGCCCTTCAAGTGAAGGAAGGAAAAGTCGATGCTCTTGTATCAGCAGGTAACACCGGCGGAGTTCTTGCTGCCGCACTCTTTGTCGTTGGCAGGATAAAGGGTGTCGATCGTGGTGCAATTGCTGTTCTGGTTCCTTCTAAAAATGGTTTCACTGTACTCATTGATGCAGGTGCAAATGCGGAGGTCAGAGCAGAACATCTGCGTGATTTTGGCACGATGGGCTATGAATATGCGAATCTTCTTGGAAGAGATAGCCCCAGAGTCGGTCTACTCAATGTAGGAGAAGAGCAGGAAAAGGGAACAGAACTGACGAAACTGGCTTATGAATACTTGAAAACCGAGTTAGGAAGCAGTTTTATTGGAAATGTTGAGGGCAGAGATATAAATTATGGCGACGTTGATGTGGTTGTCTGCAGTGGATTCGACGGAAACATTGCAATGAAAGCAATGGAAGGAACAGGGAAGTTAATTTCCGAGACGCTTAAGAGAGAGATCAAGAGTAGCGGCCTGTTTGGTCTTATTGGTGCTCTTTTTCTTAAGCGAGCACTGGGAAGACTTAAGAAGACAATGGATCCCAGCGAATACGGTGGAGCCTTCGTTCTCGGAGTTAAAGGGGCTGTCGTTAAGGCTCACGGAAACTCAAACGCTCTTGCTATAAAGAATGCGATCAGAGTAGCGTATCAAGGGGTTAAGGGCGGTCTTGTCAAGAACCTTGAAAACAAGCTTGGGGGAAAGTAGCGTGTGCGGCATCGTCGGAATGGTAGGCAAAGACCTTACAATTAGGAAGCTGGTTGACGCTTTGAAGAAGCTTGAGTACAGGGGATATGATTCGGCCGGTGTCGCAGTGAATAACGGGTATGAACTGAAAGTGATGAAGGCAGTTGGGAAGATCTCCTCTCTTGAGAAGCTTCTGGACGGAGATCTTGATTCATCTGTCGCACAGGGAATAGCCCATACAAGGTGGGCAACTCACGGAGGGCCGTCTGATTTCAACGCTCATCCTCATACTGATTGTACCGGAAAAATTGCAGTCGTTCACAACGGAATAATTGAGAACTTCGATGAACTGAGGGTAGAGCTTGAAAAGAAAGGTCACATATTCAAATCGGTAACAGACACGGAAGTAATCGCTCATCTGATTGAAGATCACTATTCGGGCGACATTGTTGCTGCTGTAAGACATATGTTAGTGGATCTGGAAGGCGCTTACGCGATTGGTGTAGTCCATCAGGACCATCCCGATGTGATCGTGGCAGCGCGCAAAGGTAGCCCTCTTGTTGTAGGGTCGGCTGGACAGGGTGGATATCTTGCTTCTGATGTTACTCCCTTACTCAAGTACCTTCGTGATGTATATTTCGTAGATGACGGAGAATTGGCCATAATTCGGCCGGAGAGTATTAACATAACCAGGATCGATGGGTCTATCGTCAAAAAGTCTGCAACAAGGATCACATGGGGTGAGGACTCTGCGGAAAAAGGCGGCTATGCTCATTTCATGCTCAAAGAGATATTCGAAGAACCTCAGACTCTTCGGAACGCTCTTACGGGAAGAATCAAGGCCGGTTCGCCCAATTTTAAAGAAATCAAGCACCTGCAGGATGATATAAGGAAGGCTAGATCTATTACCGTTCTGGCATGCGGAACCAGTTACCATGCGGGCCTCGTCTTTCAGAGATTCATTCAGGACTATTCAAATATCCGCGCAGAAGTGGAGGTCGCTTCAGAGTTCCGTTATAGAAGGCTATCAGAGAACTTCGCCGACATGGTCATTGCGATTTCCCAGTCAGGAGAAACTGCAGACACTCTTGAAGGTATCCGAAAGGCAAGAAAGATGGGAGCTAAAGTAATATCTTTGACAAACGTTGTCGGATCGACGATATCAAGAGAAAGCGATGCTGTGATTTATATAAATGCCGGCCCGGAGATAGGTGTGGCAGCTACGAAGACTTATGTAGCGCAGCTCGCAGTATTGATTCTTTTGGGGGCCGGCATAGCTAAGATTATGGGCTCAAGCACCGCCGATATTGCTATGATCGTGAATGAACTGGAAGGTATGCCCACAGTTTTCGAGAATACGCTTCCAGCCGCTAAAGAACAGTGCAAGAGACTGGCAGCAGAATACTCTGATTTCAAGCATTTCATGTATATGGGCAGAGGTTACAGCTATGCAACGGCTCTAGAAGGAGCCTTGAAGCTCAAAGAGATAAGCTATATCCATGCCAGCGGCTATCAGGCCGG
>WOZY01000231.1 GCA_011620045.1 Mesotoga sp. | reverse complement strand
TGTATATGTCTTCCCTGTACCGGCAGAAGCGGTGACAAACATGTCGCTATTCACTCTCTGACTCACCTTCCCTCCAGGTGATCGCTCTCTTGACAGCTGCGAATTTGCAGTTGTAGCACTGGTTCGGAGAACGGATGAACGAGGGCGGAAATCTGCCCGAATAGATTCCTTCTGTTATCTTCCGGAGCCATTCAAAAAGCTGAGACTCTCTAACGATTCTTTCTGCTTTTCTCTTGTTCGCAAACTCCCAGGACTTCTCTTCGTCTGAAGAAATCGTTCTGAAGGCAGATTTGTTAACTACCCTTCCGATCAGTGTCTTGAAAACCCCGCCTGCAACATAGTATCCTTTTTCTTGAAAGAGCCTGTCCGCAACGATTGAATACAGGAGAAGCTGCTTCTCGTCACCGCTGTCGCCTCTTTTGTAATCTATGAGATACATTGCGCGGCTCGATTCATCGAGGTCAAGTCGATCGATTTTGCCTCTCAAGAAGAAGTCAGGCTGCAGTTCTACGGGTTTCGTATCTCCAATTCCGAAGGCTTTCTCGAAAGCGAAAGGAACGAAATCTCCCTGCATGAAGTTCGGTTTTTTGGATTCTCTTTCCGTAATGTAGTCTCTGAGAATCTCTTTAAGCCTTTCGAATTCAAACCGAAAGACTACCTTGCTATCGTGCATCAGGTATCTGGAGATATTCTCGGATAGAGAGCTCTGCCAGTCCTTGGTCTTTCCGGAAAAGAAATCTCTTAGAACGGAATGGAAAATGTTTCCCTCATCGAGGGCTGTCAACTCAAAAATCCTTTCCAAAGAGACATCTAGACCTACAACGTAGGAAAGAAAGAATGAAAACGGGCAATCGTCGTAGGACTTCAGACGCGAGAATGAGAAAACCTTGCCGACGATCCTGCCGAGGTCTCCTGTCTTTTCGACAGACCAGCTTAACTCTCTTCGAAAATGGGAAAGGACTGAATCGAGCGGTTTCAGTGGGCCGAATTCCTTAAGCTCATTCCATGCTTCGCTTCTGAACAGTCTTGCTGCCGCAATCTTCAGCTCTGATTCACTCATCGATGATCCCAGTTCCGGAATATATCCGAATCTTCTGCCGGCCCTTCTCCCTTCCCGAACGATTTCACGCCCCGAACTCTCCAAAACACTCTTCAGGTAAGGAGATGGAAGAATTGGTTCGCCGTCAACCGTTGATTCGGGCAGAGTAAACCTTACAGACTCAAGTGCCGAACTTACTGATATGTGTAGATTCAGTCTCTGGTGCATCTCCTCATCCAGAAGAAGATCCCTGGGCTTGATCTCCCCAAACTGGGTGAAACTGTACAATGGATTCAAACTGACATGAGGGTATGCGCCGTCCACGAAGCCGGCAAACAGCTTGATCTTTTTCTTCGAAAAGCGCGAATTTATCAGCGATTGCACTTCGACTCTGTTTGCTTTGCTCCTCGAAAGAGGGAAGTTGTCATGCCTGAGCACAAGCATCAGATACCGGTAGTACTCCTGAGGAGAGATCTGCTCCTTGCCCATGAACTTGAGGAGTTTCTCGAGATCGGTGAGAGTGTGATCAAAGAGTCTTCTGATTGCCGCGAATTCTTGCTCCTGCAAATCATCCTGATACTCATTGAAGGTATCTGTCAGTGAGAGTTCCCTCTCCCAGGCAATCAGCATTTCACGATAACTTCCCACTGCCCTCTTTCTCAAGCTTCTGAAAGGTTCAAGAACGGCGAAAATCTTCTCAATGGCGGGCAGGAGATCGCCCTCGATACGTTCAACGATCCCGGCAAGCTCTTCCGCAGCGCTCAGTTCAAGCTCATCCTCTGCCAGTGAGATTATAGCCTCGCGCCTCGCTTCAATGTGATGAACAAGCCTTCCAAGGTGTTCCTGCCACGAGAGTCTTCTCTTTTGGAGTGATAGCCTGAGACCTGCCCTCTCGTATATTATTCTAGACATTGAAGATACGGACTCAAGAAATCTCGAATCGATTTCTCCACCATAACCGGAGTCGCCCATTGCGATGATCTTCTCAGGCGGGAAACCCAGAACGGCAGTCTCTAGAGGAAGAATCAACCTTCTGACCGAGAGCGAGGAGTAGAGCTGCTCATCACCTTCAATTCTGCTGGGAACTCCATATTCCCGAAGCTTTCCCGAAAGCAGTTTTCTGTAAGCGAAGAAGTCCGAAGCGACAACTGAAATGTCGCCCGGTTCGTACCCCGATATGAGCAAGGACTTCACAAACCTTGATATGCCCTCAACCTCCGCAAAGATATCGGGGTAAACAACTACATCGACCGACTCGCAGGCTTGCTTCCCGCTTGCCGATGAGAATAGAGAGTCTTTGAAACTCTCGAATCCGCCGGAAGGGGGCGTCTTCTCGAAAAAAATCCTTCTGATCTCCAGTTCGGGTAGGTTTTCGCCTATTTCATCTACCGTTTCCAGAATCGAATCGATATTCGAAAACAGGAACTCCTTTCCGGGCTCCTGGGGAACGGTGATGAAAACCTCGTCATAAGCTGGAATTACGGCCTTGAAGAAATGCTTAAGAGCGTGACTGAAATCGTGGAACCCATCAAGGAATAAGTACTTGCCAAACTCCCCGGATCTGAGATCCCTTTCGCAGTCATCGATTTGAGTGTAAGCATCGAAAGTGTCAAAAATGCCCTTCTTTGATAATCTATTTTGGAGCTCGACATAGATTGACTCGAGAATCGCCGACACCTCATCGTCTTCAGAGAATATCTCTCCAAAACCACCGTTTTCCTTTACATCGTGCACCATTTCAAGAAGATAATCGACGAATACCGGCGAATCAGCAAGTTCCTCTCTTCCAATTTGATCGAGAATATCCCCTATCTCCATCCTTATCAGATGGTTTCCCACATGGATCGATGCCGGATTAAGTGCGCTGAAAAGCTCGACGGCAAACTGATCCATCGCAAGAAATCTGGAAGCGGGAATCGTTCCGACTCTTGAGATGAAGCTTTCTCTGAAATATCTGACATGATCGCCGGAAGGACCAACAAAAAAATAGGAAAACGGGTCTTTCCTGTGTACTGCCTCTAGCTCTTGAAGCATTCTTTCCGTTTTTCCGGAGGCCGAAGGCCCGATGAAAAGCGTGATTCTCATAGATCTCCTCCCACTGGTAAGATTCTATCACCCACAAAGGAGTGCCGACAATGTGGACTTGATTCCGGAATTATTTTCGGAAAGAGATGCTCCGTTCAATCTTGAAGAAAATCAAATTGAGATTCCTTGGGGCAGATTAGCTTCTTATTCGAACTACCTGTTTATGCAGCTCTTGACTCCAGTAACGGCGAAAGTCGTTATGAGGAATTCCGGATCTATCATCGATGATGGCCAGCTCATTTCAATAGTATTCGATTATCCTCTCAATTGCTGACAGGAGCCTGAACTCATTGCTTTCCTCCTTATACAGCCGTTCTTCAATCCAGTTTCCTCGATAATCGAAAGTGTAGTCGATCCTGAGGTGGAGTTCTCCCGCAATGTATTCCCTGGAGGTAATCAAGCCGGTTGAATCATAACTGTATTCAGCAATTACCACTGTTTCGTCTCCGCAGAAGGCCTCTAGAAGAACGACATCTCCCTCAGCATTCCTTGAAATGGCCGTCTTGAGAGAGCCCGAGTATTCTCGAGAAACATAAAAGGGCTCTACTGGGAGTGAAACCCGAACGTTCCCTTCCGTTTCTCCGTCCAGTTCATGCTTTTCGACAATTTCAAAGTACCCGTCCGACACTCTTCTCAGACTCTGAAGGACTGATTCGCCTGACAGAGTATTGATTTTTCTGTCGAAAATGAAATCTACATCACTGATTATCGTTTCTTCGTTCAGAGAAAGCAAGTTGTTCATTGAACTGATCTTCGAAAGACGAAAGTCGTCATATTCATAAACTATCCTGGATGTGAGCTTGTTGCTTCCATCAAAAACCGATTCTTCCAGAACTCTACCGTCTTCGTCAAGAATGAGTTGGGTCTTTGAGAGAACCGCACCGAGTTGATTTGTCCTGACTCTAAGTATCTCCCGGCCTTCCCGTTCATAAGTGATCTCGACTCTTTCAACCAGTCTGTGTGGTCCAAGAAGTGGAGGCCAGTAGTCATATGTCTTCTCTTCAATGACTCTACCGGAAGAATCATAGCTGAACTGTGTTTTGGAAGTGAAGTTTGCACTTGCGTTCCTGTAATATCGACTCTCCAGAACCAAGCCGGCGGTATCGTAGGTATATTCGACTCTGCTGTATTCCTTTCCATTCGTGTGAAGTGCGGTAATAACCGGCAATCCTTGCCGAGAGAATACCTCTATTCTCTTTGTCTCCCTTTTCTGTGGTTTCGGGCTGCCGGCCTCTTGGTTATAAGTAACCTGGCTAACCGTTACCCTTTCGATATTCCCGGAAGTTTCTTCGGTCTTTGAATCAATGGCCATTGCTGCAGTCGAAAGAAGAACCATAATAATTATTATGCATGCGCTTCTCAAAAGATATCACCACCATTCGACTTTTATTGTTGACTAGGCACCTTCCCTTTCACTCCCTTTGACTGTTTTAGGAGGGTTAAGTTTAACTAAGGCGAAGAGGCACAGCATAGCTACCCCGGCTATCGCAATTGCTGAACCTACTCCCAGTTTGTCGGCCATGAAGCCAATCAAGGGAGCGAATATCGCCATCAGCAGAGTCTTCAACTGTGATTCTACCGAGAGACCGGAAGCCATCGTTTTGTGATCAATATTATCGCTGATATAGCTTATGTTGATGGGGCGTCTAAAGTTCTCAAGGATGAACAAAAAGAAGAAGATGACAACAGCCAAGACCTGCAACGCGAAGATCTGAAGCAAACCGCTAAATATGATTAGAACTGCACCGAAAACATACGTGTAATTTAGGGCTCTCGCTTCATTTCCAAACTTGCCGCTTAGTCTTCCAGCGTTTTTGGAGGCATAGCTTGTGGCGATGTAGATCACGAAGTATACTATGCCTACGATTACGGACGTCCTCTGTTCTGCGCTGAAGGCTATCATTATTGGTAGTCCGAGAGCCAGGGCTTTGAGGATCGGTTGAAGATATTCCTTTACAATTTTGAAAAACGCATCGTAAAGAGAGGAATTTAGCACTCCCTTGAGAGCGTCTCCATTCCTGAAAATCCCCAGAAAGGCTTTGATCGTTTCTCTTTTTTCTCCGGACCTCAACTCGCCGTCAAGTTCCTTGGGATAGAGCATCAGGTTTACGAGATTGGCGGCATAAGGAAGGACAGAAGCAAGGAATACTATCCTGTAGCTGCCAGAGTAGAATACCAGAAAGGCGGCTATTAAAGCATTGATTGCCGATCCAAACTGTGATGCCGCTCGAGTTGCTCCGTAGTAGTGAACCTTCATGTCGGTCATCTTATTGATTCTCAAATATTCTAGTATCATTGCTTTGTGAGTTCCTGTACGGAAAGCCTCCCCGAACGCGAAAGCTATCATGGCTATCATATAGACATAGAAACTGGGAAAGAAGTAAAAGATCATAAAAGATGAAAGATAGGACACCATTGACAGGACCATGGATAACCTTCTGCCGTACAAGTCGGCGATTATTCCTGTTGGGAGCTCAAGGAAATTTGTGGCTACTTCTCTTACGGAAATAAGAGTTCCTATCTGAAGAAAGGAAAGGCCCATCTCCCTGAAGAATAGTATCAAGAATGGATCAAAGAAACGAAGGTTCTTCAGAAAACCGTACGCAGCGAATCTGTAGAACTGACTGTCTCGTTTAATCTGCAACTACTACCCCTCCCGAAGAGTTTATCTAGAGAAATTATACTCTGGAAAAACTCTCCGGGTGCGGTAGTTCTACTTAATAAGAAAGATCCTTAAGATTAGCGGGATGAGTATCATGGCGCTCATGACCCACTCCCATTTCTTGGCAGTCTTATAAGCCGAATAAATCAAAACAGAAGCAAGATACACTGCAATTGCAATATATACGAATGTCACGACACCGGCATCTCCTTTCCCTTATCTACCAAAAGAAGTGCGACCGCAACGATTACAAGACCAACTATGAAAACTGGATAGAAGTACCAGCTATTTGCGAATCTTCCCACCGCGTTTGAGTAGATTATGGTAATGGTAGCGAATATCATCGTAATGAAAAAGGCTGGCATCGAGCTTAGCCAGATCTTGAAATAGTTCTTCTCTCCGACAACATGAGCGGCGAATATGCCGGCAAGGGCCGTTGGCGGCACCATATCTCCAAGGCCGGCGAGCAGAGAAAGGGCCGAACAGACGACGATATCGTTGTTGCCAAGAAAGGCGAGTAAGAAGGGAACTCCAAGCACCGAAGCCGAACCATAAGACGAGACAGCACCAAAGGCCGGAATACCCAGAGCGATTCCGGCCAGTAGAGCTCCTTGCGGAAGGCCGTTGAGGAAGCCCACAATAAGACCTCGGACGCCGTTCAGTGTCATGATCTGAATAAACATCCCCACGCCGATGAGTATTGATAGAATTCCGAGAGAGTTCTGTATGGCCGATATTGAGATCCTCAATAGATTGCCTTTCGCCCCCGTAATGGTTGCGACTATCGCGGAGAGCATGAAAATCAGGGGCAAACCGAGGGAGAAGCCCCAGCTAACGTTTTCCAGAACCATAAGTATTACCATCAGAATCAGAGGCAAGTACACTGCAAAGCCCTTGATCGGTTCCCTCTCTCTAGTTTTCCTGAATTCCTCGAGATCGACCGGTTTTACCTGGCGAGCTCCGATTATGAGCGAGGTGACAATTGCCAGGGGAAAGGTCATAAGAAGAAGAGGGGTAGTGAATCCAATGTAAGGCATGTCGACTCCCTGACCGATGATCATTGCGGGCAAGTTGATCGGAGGTGCTATCATGCCGTAGATTCCGCTCATTGCGATTATAGAACCGGCTCTTCGCTTGCTCAGCCCAAGATTCTTCAGCACCGGGAAGGCAATTGCACCGGTTGTAAGGACTGTAGCCGTTGACGAACCGGTAATCATGCCTGCAATCATTATGAAGAAAGTAAGCAATACGAGAAGAAAGGTTGGCTTCTTGTGAAGGGCGATCGTCATGTTGCCTGCAATTGTATCAAGAAGGCCCGACACTTTGATCGCTTCCATGAAAATCATCGCAGAGCCGATCACAAGTATGGTGTCTATGTAACCAAATCCACCTTCCACGAGATGCCTGAGAGGGAAGAACTCGCCGAAGACTATCGAGCCAGCAAGTGCGGAGAACATCAATGAAACGGAAATTGGGATCTTAATAATTGCAAGACCCACGAACGTTATCAGCATTACTAAAAAATACCAGACTTCAGGCGTATAGATGACATTCACCCCCGGAAATTCAGTTCAAGTAAGAGAATATCCCATTCTGCATGACTTCCTCATAAGAAGGAAGATTCTCGACCTCTACCGTTTCACCTATCATCATTTCGTAAGCACCGAAGAGAGATCTTATTATCTGAAGCTGCAGACCTGCCCTGTGGCTCAACGGATAATCGGGATCGTTGATAACATCAAATCTGTCTCTCCAAGAATCCTGTCCGGGATTTGGTGTCTCCGAAAGGAATGAAAGCGAGCCTGTGGCATCTCGTATCTCAAGATGGCTGAGACCTCTGAAGGCCTTGTTTGATTCCTCAAGCTTCACTGAAACACCGTAGAAGGCTTCTATTTCCATAATAGCTACGGCTCCGATTTCAAGAGCATCGGGATGACAGACAAGGGTGTAAGCCAGGCTGCTTCCAGAACGTTGATTTCCCTTGCTGTCGATGTAGCTGTCCGGCGTTCCGCTCTCGTGCATGTCAAGATTGAAATCTACGTTCTCGGTTTTTACGAGCTGGTTTATTGCGTACGCAAGCTGCTGAGTAGGATTTCCATCTGCGACTCCCGGATACTGCCTGTTCAAATTCCTGGATTCCGCCCCATCATCGAGAGTGAAATCAGATTGAGCATGTTTGAAGATCTCAGGATCAGGAATGCCCTGATCAAGCGGATCGGTTCTTCTGTCGCCGTACACTAAGAACCTTGAGCCGGATCTGCTTTCAATCGGTATCAGATGAGGTGACTTTCCCGTCTCGTCAGGTATTGAAGCCGCGCTGATATTTGAAAAGGGAACTACGATTACCCTGCCTTTCGTAACTGCAACATTCTCTATGAAGACTATAGCTGCGGTTGTGCCAGAGATTTCTCTCGCATGGGTGCCCCCCATTAGAAGAAAGGTCGGTCCATCGACGCCACTGTCCATGAAATACACGGGAGTATCCATATTCGTGTTTCGCAGTGGAGAGAAATAGTCAGATAACCAGCCGATGTCGGTAACACCGTATCCGGGACGCACATCCGGTCTGAAAAAAGTTCCGAAGAGTGCAGAAGCTAGAAATAGAGTTACAAGTAGAATTGCTTTTATTCTCATTAGTTTTCCTCCAAAGAAATAAGGGGCGCAGGAGTGCGCCCCTTCTATTCATATTGCTATTTGCCGAAATATTCGGCCAGTACGTCTTTCAGGTCAACTGTCTTTTCAAAAGTTGCCAGGGGTACTCCGGCCTTTTCGCTGAACGTTGTGAAGAAACCGTCTTGATCAGCGTCTGATTTTACAAAGTAAGCGTCTGCAAAAGGTGCGAGTTCGGTGACTATTCTGTCGGAAGACGGGCCCCTTCTCGATTCGCCTTCTAGATTGCAGATGACTACTTTTACACCACTTTTTTCTGCCGCTTCTGCTAGTGACTTCACTCTCAAGATCTCTGCCTCGATATCTATATTGGCAGCCCCAAGTCCTTTTCCACTGGCACCAACGACCAGCACAAGGGTCTTGAATTGAGAGATGTCTACTGTCTCTACGCTAAGAAGCTTTTCAAAAGTGTATTCCAGCTTGACCATCTTTGCAACTACTGTGAACTGAAGCGCACCGGGAGATTGCCCGGCCGAAGTAACTGCAACGGGTTCTTCAAGAACGAATCCTTGTTCGGTCCCATCTGCAGCAAATCCAACAGACACGACGCCGATAATCAGAAGTACAATAAGTAACCTTTTCAAATCACATCATCCTTTCTATTTCTCAAAATTCTGGAGCAGAAGCAGATCCTAATCTTCTTATGGAGCCGGCTCCTATCATCAAACCATTTTCTTCAACAGAAACAAGATTCGGGCCGCCAAAGAAGAGATCGGGGTATGAATATACGTTTAGCTGATGTCCAAGAACCTTTTCGAGGAAGTCAAGAGTAGTCTGCGGATAGCCTTCTTCAATTCTGAGATCCTTATAAGTTGTGTATCCAACGAACTTGGGAGTTCTTATTGCCTGGTCCACAGGCATGTTGAAGTCAATCAGGTCAACCGCCAACTGAACCATGGTGGAGATTATTCTTCCGCCTCCAGGTGTACCGATTACCCAGCGAACCTTTCCATCCTTCTGAATTATTGTCGGACAGATTGTCGTTCTTGGTCTCATTCCTCCGGTAAGGTTTATAACATCCCCTTCTCTGTATGAGCTGGCAAAATTGTACATTTCGTTGTTGAAGAAAAAGCCTTTGAAATAAACGCTTGTACCGAAGAAGCTCGAGATCGTCTGCGTCCAGGCTACGGCGTTCCCGTCTTTGTCAACAATGGAGAAATGGGTTGTCGATGGCGATTCTTCCACTCCGCTTTCATTAGCGGCTACCGACTCGAGAGCTTCGAGAAGGACCTCTTCGTATGACGATCCGTCGGCGAAGGGGTAAGCGTTTCCCTGATAGTCATAGTAAGAAGCGGGATCGAAGGCCTGTGACAGATTGATCGCCATGAATCTTGTTTTCGCGTATTCTTTGCTCATGAAGGCTTCGTAAGGGAGGTCGTAGAACTCGGGATCGCTTATGTAAGCTCTTCTGTCGACGTCTCCAAGAACAAGTGCCTGCTGAATAATATGAACTGCAAGAGGATCGTCCCAGCTCATTGCAGGAAGATTGTAGTTCTCAAGAGTATTGAGAACGGCGATAAACTGAGGGCCGGAAACCGGCGGATGTGGAACGTATAAGTCGTAACCTCTGTAAGTCCCGTGAAGCGGCTCTCTTACAATGGCCCTGTACATCTCGAGATCTGATTTCCTAATGAAACCGTCATTCTCAATCATGAACTCTTCGATCTCATCTGCGAGGCTTCCCGTGTAGAATGTATCGATGCCTTCCTCTTTTATCCTTTCAAGAGTCTCTGCCAGCTGAGGATTTGTGAATACCGACCCGGCTTCCCAGACAAAACCCTCATTCAAGAAATCGAAGCCGTTTTCGAGTACCAGCTCGTATTTGTCGGAAGTTGTCTGGGCGAACGTCTCGTCAACTATGAATCCATCTCTTGCAAGGTCTATCGCGGGCTGGATAAGATCCTTGAGAGGCATTGTTGCTCCGAGCAGCCAGGCTTCCTTTATTCCGGCAGGAACTCCGGGAACACAGGCCCCCCTTGGAGTGTAATTTGCTTTGCTCAGGGTCAGTCCGAGCTCTGAAAGAGCTTCGTAAGAGGCAGCCATCGGAGCTGTGCTCCTGAAGTCGATAGCAAATTTGCGTCCATCGGCCATTGTGATTACGGCATAGCCTTCTCCGCCTAAACCGGACGCGTAGGGTTCGACAACGCCTAGAGCAAAACTCACGGCAATCGCAGCGTCAACAGCGTTGCCCCCCATCTCGAGAATCTTTGCGCCGACTTCGGCTGCGTAATTATTGACTGCAGCCACCATTCCATTGCTCGAGGCAACTGTTGGAGCAGTCACGGTAGCAAACGAGGCCGTAAACGCAAAGACGACAAGTGTAACGAATAATACTACTTTTTTCATTCTTTCCCCTCCAATCTAGAAATGTGTGTTTCTCATGAAACTGGATTAAGATAAGTCCCCAGACCATCAACCAGCCCCTCGTAGGGTGGAATGTCCGAAAGAAGGATCATCCTGTCGGGAAACATCATGTTCCAGGAATCGATTAGAACTCTGATTGTTGCCATATGTCTCGCGACTCTGAGATCAAGAGGATAACCGCTTTCGTCATATGGAGCGAACAATTTTCCGTCTTTGGAAGCCTGCAAATAGAACTTGTCGATTCCCTTTGTAACGAGATCTTCCGTTGTCTTTCCCCGCAGTCTTCCCTGTGAAGGATTTGATACTTCGAGGAGAACAACTTGAGCATCTGAATTATCCCCGATCTCTCTGTGAGTTAACCCTCTAAGATTGACTGGAGATTCTTCAAGTCTGATGTCGACACCTTCCATCTCGAGCATCATCTGAGTCATAATTGCCAGTTCTGCGGAATCCTGGTGAAAGACGATTGCATTGTTTACTGGATATTCCGGTGAAGACTCGTGCAGATCGCAAACCAGATCTATCTCCTCTTCAAGCACAAGGTTCATAATAGCGGCAGCTACCTTTTCGGTAGAATAACCGTCTTCTCGTCCGGGGAAGGTCCTGTTCAGGTTGGAAACTTCTCCGCCTCCCAGCGTGGCTCCCGTCGGGTGAAGATATATCGTCGGATCTGGCCACTGAGAAATGGGATTGGTTCTCCGTGAACCGAATCTGAAGACTCTCTGCGAGCCGTCCGGCAACTGTATTGAAAAGAATTGAGGAGAACCTTCCATTGCATCATTGTGGGTAAAGGCGCTGTGATTGGATCTAGGTATCACATAAACAGTTCCCGAAATTGCAGACACGTTCTCGATAAAGACAACTGCTGCAAGAGTACCACCTGGTTCGTTGGGATGCGTCCCGCCGAGAAGGAGAAACTTCCCCCCCTCTTCGGAGCCGTTGATCACATAAACCTCAGTGTCCAGCATCGTGCCTTCAATAGATGGCAGCCATTCGCTCAACATTCTGATTTCCGTCACGCCGGAGCCGGGAATAATCGGCGGATCTTCCCACATGGCGGTAAATGAAAAGGCTGATAAAACCACAACCACTGCAACAATAGCAACGAAAATCAGGAATTTGAAATGTCTTTTCAAGGATACCAACCCTTTCCGCCCTTGAAGATTATCTGATAATGAATAGTCATTGTATCAAAGAGCTGGCCAGCAAAAAAACACCTCGAGGTCATTGAAACTTAATCAGTAATCTGGGGGGCTCAAAAATGATGGTACGATATAATGATTATACTACCTAAACGCACTCAAAACGGTCGTTACAGAAACGACAACCTATCGTTAACCGAGAAGATAAAGAACTCGAAAAGACAGAAACTTCTTCAGCATTTGCCTGATTTTTTACAACTGACTTTGTACGGCAAGTGATAACTGAATCGACCCATAAGAGTTAAGTGTACGAACTAGAATCTTGATGTAAGAATTACGCTCGGGAACTAATACGGGCTAATAGTCTCTTACAGATGCTTTGGAGGCTGAAGATGAGATGGTCGGGATTCACGATGCTGGTCTTCATGACTCTTCTTCTCTTTGTTCAAACGGCAATTTCGTAGCTTGAACTGGAGAGCTTTGTGGTCCCCTTTCTTTCCATCATCGTCGTAGGTTTTGTCTGAGAAGCTTTCCGGGAATTCCCGGCAAAACAACCGGCTCCGAAAGAACTGAAGGGATACCCGTTGGTGTCGATAGCGGTTGTTGCAGGAACACTTTCGGCATATATTGCCAATATCTACCCCGGCCTTGGAGCAATTATTGCAGCTTCACTTGTCGGTCTAGTTGGTGTTGCCATTGCGAAGGAATATGCTGTGGAGGTCTATTGCGGAGCCTTTGTTGGGATGGCTTCTCCCCATGTACTTCATGATTTCG
>WOZY01000314.1 GCA_011620045.1 Mesotoga sp. | reverse complement strand
CTATAAGGGTTATCAAAGAGTCTATTCTTGTTCTAATCTCGGAATCCTCGTTATACGCAAGTGAATACGAGGCCGCTTCTATCCACTTATAAATATCGGAATCATTGAAAAACCAGCCTGTGAAATCTCCTTCAATGCTTCCTATAGCCTTTCTGAAGTTATCAATTCTGCCGCTAGATTCAAGATACTCATATTGAAGCGCGAGACTGGTCGATTTCATTAGATCTTGATATCTTCTTACAAACCCTTCCAGTTCTACTCTTTCAATTGCTATAGGTCTCACCTGTGCTCTTGGTGACCGTGACGTGTCATTAACGAAAGTCACTTTGTTCACCTCCAAAGAAGATCTTCTCTCCTCAAGAGTAGCAGAAATGGTGGAAACTTTTGTATCCTGAAATAAGGAGGTTATGACCATGTTTGAGAAGATAGATTACTGGATTTCTGCTGCCAGTTATTCAGACAGAAATGGGACCTGGCTAATAGAAGCAGCGCTCATTCATCCGAACATTGGAGAGACCCACGAATATGGTGAGGAATGGACGCGTGAAGAGATAATGGAAAAGTGTGATGTGTTTGTATTTTGCTTGATCACAAAAGACGAAAAAGGCAACTGGAAGAGGGGAGATCAGCTACGAAAGATTGAGACTGATAAAGGGACTTTTATCAGGGTTGATGGTTTGAAGATGACAGGGGATTATCTTGGTGATATTCCGTTCTTTGAAGGAGCCAGATAAGCTGAATAGAGTTACTAACAAGAACTAGAGCAAATCAATAATTGCATCAAGAAGTGATCTTCAAAATCTGTAGAACATGGCGAAATTCCCGGCATTCGATCTGGGACCTGTTTGTTATAAGCTTTTTTTAGGGGTATTCACTGTGATATTATTAAATTTACTATTAGTTCAATTAGTTCGATTTATTATTTAGCGGATCAAAAAACGATGGTTTGGGGGTTTCAAATGAAGCTTAAGATTTTCTTGACGCTTGGTATTGTGTTCTTTATTGCAAGTGCTTTCGGAGTTGGATCTATAAGATATTTGGTTAGACCCGGAGATAGGCTTTTCAATATCATTAGGGATTACAATTTGAGGATCAGCACCGTGCTGGACTTGAACTGCATAGATGATCCTCGCAGTCTTGAACCGGGTGAATTCATTTATCTCCCTACAGGAGACGGCTTCTTCTACGAGGTTCAGTACGGTGATTCCATCGATTACATTGCCAAACTTTTCTTTGCACTTGCAGAGCATATTATTGCTGCGAACAACTTGAGTTGCAATTCAGTTATTTATCCCGGTCAGAGACTGTTTATTCCGCTTGAATCAATAAGTGTTTGCAGTAATGCGAATCCCGGCACACAGTTTACCTGGCCAGTGTACGGAAAGATTTCTTCGGAGTTTGGTTGGCGGAAGGATCCGTTCACAGGAGTTTCTATCTTTCATTCAGGTATGGACATAGCAGTTCAGAGAGATGCTCCGGTGTTTGCCGCAAAGGAAGGAACGGTAATTGAGGCGCAGGAAAACGGTGGCTATGGGCTGAATATAGCAATCCAACACTATGACGGCACCAAAACGAGGTATGCTCACCTGAATCATATCAGTGTCTATGTTGGGCAAAGAGTTCTAAGGGGAGAGTTGATCGGGAGAGTGGGAGAGACAGGGAGGTCAACAGGACCTCATCTTCACTTTGAGATTATCGATTCGAGAGATCAATGTAGAGATCCAAGAAGCTATCTTACGGGATCCAATTACATGTACGTCAGAAGAGAAACCGATAGCCTCGGCGTTGGGGGTAGATAGTATACACAACACTGCGTTTATTGAGTCAAACTCTTATGATCCTTGGTTGAATCTGGCCGTCGAAGAATATCTTTTGAATTCGTTTGCCGTTGAGAGCATCGTTCTCTACCTATGGCAAAACGAAAACACGGTCGTTATCGGCAGAAATCAAAATGCGTGGCAAGAATGCAGACTTGACAACCTTGAAAGGGATAACGGAAAACTGGCAAGAAGGCTTTCTGGAGGCGGGGCTGTCTTTCACGATCTTGGAAACTTGAACTTCACCTTTCTATTGCCTAAGAGAGAGTATAACCTTCACAGGCAACTCTCGGTAATTGTGGACGCCGTAAAGGAAATCGGAATCGAGGCCCATTTTAGCGGTCGAAATGACATACTGGCCGAGGGGAAAAAATTCTCCGGAAACGCCTTTTATCATGGACAGTACGCATCCTATCATCACGGCACAATTCTGATCGACGTAGACACAGGAAAACTATCTGAATATCTGAACGTTTCCAAAGCAAAGATAGAATCAAAAGGCGTGAAGTCAGTCGTATCAAGGGTTGTGAATCTTAGAGAGTTGAAACCTGACCTGACAATTGAAAAAATGAAAAAGGCAATGTACATGGGTTTTATCCAAGAATACGGTCACATAGACAACGTTCTTGACTTTGAAAGGCTGGCGGTGTCAACAGATGTCACGAGACTTTTCGATAAGTATTCCTCAAAAGAATGGCTCCTTGGAAGGAGTCCGGAATTCAATTTGAGAATCAGTAATAGGTTTTCCTGGGGAGGAATAGAGTTACTATTTACATCCAGAAAGGGGACAATTGCTGATGTGGCGATCTACTCTGACTCGATGGATGTTGATTTCATTGAGCATTTGAGACAAGGCCTCAT
>WOZY01000026.1 GCA_011620045.1 Mesotoga sp. | reverse complement strand
CTCATTCAGAAAGACCTTGAAAATAGGACGGGGAAACAGATCTTGATTAGAAAGGGAGAAACTTATCAGTATCTATACTTCACAACCAGCAACGAAGATGCCGAAGAGCTCATGAAATCCTTCCCTGAAATATCCAGAGAAGCTAGCGGCTACTCGAGAAAGGGTTTCTTCCATAACGAGGAGATCAGATCCGTCGGAGCCGTTTACAAGATAGATATCTCCGCTCTCTGGACGCGGCTCTACAGAGACAGAAATCTTAGAAAGCTCGTCTGGCAGTTCATGAGATTTCCATCGAAGATTCTTGGAAAACAGGTAATCCCTAAGATCGCTGTAGAGATGTCGGTTATCAAGGACATAGGCAGCATAAGACAGCAACTCACAAGATTCATTGAGATTCTGGGCGAGTTCGCCTTAGACTCTGCAAGAAGGCAGATGGATGAGAAGAGCCTTTTCGATGGGATCATTTCAAAGGTGAAGTCGGCAGCTCTTCTCACAGGTGTGCAGGATCTGGATATCAAGATAAGAAATATTGTGAAGAACAACTTCGTCTCATACAACGGTGATAGATTTCAGACAGGTCTCTTCAAATGTCGGGGAGAAATAGGGAACTACATCTATACGGTTCAGAACATCCCCAACATAACAAAAGACAGATGGTTGAACAAGCTCGAGGAGTTACTCGAGCCCTGTGAAGAAGGAATTTGTAAACTTTATCTGAACGGTCAGGATGAACACACAGAAGTAATTACCAGTCTACTCAACATTCTGGACATCCTGGGAATGGCAAACGTCAAGTTCAGCGGTGGCGAAAGCTGCGCTGTTCACTTGAAATGCACAGATAGAAACTACATTCTGAATAACTTCAAGAACTACTACTGTGAAATAACTAGAGATATCCGAAGAAGAATCGATAGGGAAGAGCAGATTATGCGCGATTTCTTCACCATGAAGCTTGATGACAGGCAGAGATGGGATTTCATCGAGAATTACTTTCTTGGTAGAATTTGTTAACGGGGCGGAAATCCCGCCTCGTTTCTTTCAGAAAATGGAGGCCGGTTTGATGTCAGAAAAACTTGAAAAAGAAGAGAAGTTTCTGCTAGACAAAACCGCACACGAAAAGATAATTGCAGCTTTCAAGGAAAAGGCATGCAGAAAAACAGGCATTATTCAGTGGTATGTCATGCGTGATGAAAACGAAGAAGAACGGATCCGTCTGGAGATCGTTCCGGAAAAAACCGGAATGCGCCATGTGTGGACTCAGACTTATAAAAAGCGTTGCTCGGATTCGGAAAACAGAACCGAGCGCGAATACTCGCTCGACCCCACTGAAGTAGATCTCAAGAACCTCGAAACACTCCCGTTCGTAGTCAAGATAAGGCATTATCTCGAACCTAAGAACAAAGGAATCAAAGAAGTTATTCTGGATGAGTTTCTCGAGAAATGGAAGTGTGACTGTCAGTATCTTGCAGAGATCGAGATGTGCAATGGCGAAGAAGATAAGAGTATCATCTCTGAAGAGACTGCCTCAAGGGAGTTTCTAAAGGATCTATCTCCACTCGATAAAAATGAATCAAAGAAATACGAGAACAAGATACTTGCCAAACATCACGAAGACAACAGCGCATTCAAAATCATCCAGTATGTCGAAAACAGGCTCAAACCAGAGCAAGTCGTTGTGGCATTACAAGGTCTTTCGTTTATTATCAACCACATAAAAGATTCCAAAGAGCAGGAAATTGCAGAAGCCTTTTACAACTCCACACTTGATAACATCTCAGACTCGCTGATTGTGAATCACAACAAAGGAAGTGTCAACAATCAGAAGTTAAAAGACTTTGTCAAGAACATCGACCGGATTGCAGTCGAAGATCTCGAGGGAATAAGCGCTGAAACAGACTCTCTAATGCTCATTCAGAAAGAAGGCTTTCAGGTTGCTAAGGTCGAATTTCTTGTCTTTCCAGACCGTGACAATAGTGAAGAAATGAAAATGAATCGGGCCAAGAAGCTTGAGTATGGTTTTAGCAAGATAGGCAGACCGGCAGTTGCTGACTATCTTGCACACATTTGCAGGAGAATGGGCGTTGAAGAAGTTGAATTTCGTGAGATCGACTACCACGCGAAATCACCGGAAAGTCATGTTAATGTCTTTTCGCACATGTGGAATACATTGTATAGAATAAAGGACAAATACGGAGAGGAAAGACTGATCATGGACCTGACGGGAGGTCAAAAGTATCCAGGGATAATCGCAGCCTTCTTCTGCATGGTGAACAGACTTCCCTTCTTCTACACAATGCAGGGAACTAAGAGGCTTTTGAGATTCCCTGGTCTCCCTGTCAATTGGGACTTCGGATCAATTGACGAAGCTCTTGTTGCTTTCAAGCAGATAATAAAGGGTGAAGTAGAAAGCTTTTCTCATCTTGAGACTATTCCACAGTTCCTTCGTCAATTCTTCTATCCATTCGGTGAAGAACAGGGATATGTTAGTGCCGTGCCGACGAAACTTATATTCGACGCTTACAGCAATGCCCGCAGTATGCCCTTCGGCTATGGCGAAGACTTCTTGAAGCTTCTGGATGAAGATTACAGCTGTACAGAAGACTACAAAAACTACCTCCGGAAAATGATTCGAGAAGTCTGGTCGGTGCAGTGGATAGGTGATCAAATACCCGAGACCGTTGA
>WOZY01000259.1 GCA_011620045.1 Mesotoga sp. | reverse complement strand
TTGGCCGTTCTTGGAGGAGTGCCTGTGCTTCCTTCGAACAAGGCCTTCTACAACCCAAAGATTGAAGAGATCCGAAGACCTTTCAACCCTGCCGAAGCAGCGAGGCTCCTTGACGAATTAGGCTTCAAGGACGTCAACGGTGATGGGCTGAGAGAGTACCCGGACGGAAGCAAGTTCGAATTCGTCCTGACTCTTCAGAGCGCTCCGCAAGAATATCAGGATATCGCCTACATATACTCCCAGGATCTACTTAGCATAGGAATTAAGGTGAATCTGCAGATACTTGATAGTTCTCTTACCGGCCAGATGTTCGGTGCAGGTAGTTTCGAAGTTGGAATCAGGGCATTCGGAAACCAACCCGATCCTCAGTTGAGAAAGGCTATATGGCAGCCGGGCACCCAACTGTATTACTGGCACAGAACAACAAGGGATCCCGAGACAAATCTTCCGATATTCGAGAACATGCTTGACTGGGAAAAGAGAGTATACGATCTCTTTGAAAAGGGCCAGGTCGCTATGGACCCGGTCGAAAGGAAATCGTATTACGACGAATGGCAGGAGATCTACGCAGAGTATCTTCCTGTAATTTTCGTGTGTAAAGGAATGAACCTTTACGCCGCAAACAAGTCGCTAGGAAACGTCGAGCAGAACGAAGAGGGGCTTCTCTCTTACTCTTCCTGGACCGTATTTAAGAAATAAGCCCTTAATTTGCGGGAGGAGATTCTCCTCCCGCTTTACTTCTCCGGAGGAAGGTTATGTGGTCTTTTATCGCTAGAAGATTGCTTATCATGATTCCAATGATGTTCTTCATATCGGTGATCTGCTTCGTGATTACCGAGCTTCAGCCGGGCGATTTCATAAGCCAGTATCTTGACAATCCGAGAATCTCACCGGCACAGATCGAACTGCTTCGAAAGAACCTCGGCCTAGACGAACCCGCACATGTCAGATACTGGAATTGGATAAAAGGAATCGTCACCCGCGGAGACTTTGGATACTCTTTCGCCTTCCAGAGACCTGTTGGAGAGTTGATATGGGAACGCATGGGTTGGACTGTATTTATTGCACTTGGGGCGATTGTTTTTCAGTGGATTCTTGCAGTTCCTATGGGCATCTATTCGGCGCTACATCCATATTCATTTGGGGATTACACCTTAACCGTTATTGGTTTCATAGGAGTTTCCATACCTGATTTTTTCATGGCTCTACTCTTGATGTATCTAATGCTGCAGATGGGGGCAACATCAATAGGGGGCCTCTTTTCGCCCCAATTTGTCGGGGTGCCCTTCAGTCTGGCAAAACTTCTAGACCTTCTGAAACACATTTGGGTCCCTCTCATAGTCGTTGGGATGAGCGGTTTGGCCGGGCTTATGAGGGTAATGCGTGGAAACATGCTCGATGTGGTCTCTTCTCCTTTCGTTACTTCCCTTAGAGCCCACGGCCTCGATGAGAAAACCGTTAAGAAGCACGCAATCAAGAACGCCCTAAATCCCATGGTCAGCATAGCCGGAACGGAGCTACCGAACGTGTTCAGCGGAACTATCATCGCCGCTATCGTATTGAACCTTCCGACAATGGGACCCTTCTTCTACAATGCGCTTCTTAATCACGATCAGTACTTAGTTATGACATTTTTGATGTTCATAGCCATCATAACCCAGATCGGGAATCTGTTTGCCGACATAGCGCTTGCCGTTCTAGACCCAAGGATAAGGATGAGCTGACATGCAGAGCACTAAAGAACGAATCGCAAGAAACTTTTTTAAGCATAGATTGGGAGTCATTGGGCTTATTGCTCTTTCGATCATGTACTTACTGGTTATATTCGCCGATTTCATTGCTCCTTACAACTATATAACGGCGCATAGAAACTTCGTGTACGCTCCGCCTTCGAAAATCCGCTTCATCGATGAAGAAGGTAAATGGAGAGGCCCATTCGTGTACGGGATGAAAAAGGTCAGAAATCCCGTCACTTACAGGCTGGAATTCTCTGAGGACACCAGCCGGCCAGTTCCTGTGAAGTTCTTCGTCAGGGGAGAGGAATACAGATTCTGGGGGATTTTCAAGACCGATCTCCATCTTTTTGGCGTTGAAGAGTCTTCCGATGTGGCGATGGTTCTTCTTTTCGGCGGGGACAGGTTTGGAAGAGATCTCTTCTCTAGAGTCCTTGTAGGAGGCAAGGTGTCGATGACCGTGGGTCTTGTTGGCACCCTGATAAGCGTATTCATAGGGGCGATAGTGGGAGCTCTTTCCGGATTCTACGGCGGGACTATAGACGTACTCATACAGCGTTTCATAGAGCTTCTGAGATCCTTCCCGAGGATCCCGCTCTGGCTGGCTCTGGCTACGATTCTACCGCCTCAATGGCCAAGCACATGGGTCTATTTTGGAATCGTAATCGTTCTTTCACTAATCGGCTGGATGGGCGTTGCGCGTGTTGTCCGAGGAATGGTCTTAAGCCTGAGAGAGAAGGAGTTCATCCTTGCCGCCAGAGTTTCCGGAGTATCTAACATGAAAATAATAACGCGTCACTTGATTCCTAACACGATAAGCTACCTCATTGTCGTTTCTACTCTTTCAATACCGGGAATGATTCTGGGAGAAAGCGCGATAAGCTTTTTGGGACTCGGGATAAAGGAACCTATGACAAGCTGGGGCCTACTGCTGAAACAGGCCCAGTCTC
>WOZY01000246.1 GCA_011620045.1 Mesotoga sp. | reverse complement strand
GATATTGCATCCTGAGCCATCTGCGAGAGTCCTTCAGGGGTAAGCTTGCCTGCGTAAAGGGCTTGCATTCCCGGGCTGAGAACGTCGTCATAAAGAGAAGGCTTCTGTGTCGTGAAGACAGATCCTACCCAATAGACCCATGGGGAAGCGTTGTTGTTGTAGACATCTAGAACTTCTTCCAGTAGAGGATCCGGTGGGATTTCTGCGCCAACTACTGCAGGGATGTTGTATGTGATTCCGGCGAAAATCGTACCGAACTCAGGTGTGGCGCAGAACTTGAGTATCTCTTTGGAGTCCTCGAGGTTCTTGACATTAGATGTCAATGCTATGGCTCCGTCGAGATAAGTGTAGGCATATGGTTTCTGGTCCTCGGTGAGTGGTGGAACCATGAAGTATCCGACATTGAGATCGGGATTTAGATCTTTCCATGTCTGATAACCCCAGGCGCCATAGAATACCATCGCTGCCTGACCAAACGCGAAGGCAGCGTCCTGATCGACCGTCGTGTTTCCCATGAAACCGTCCTGATAATAAACCTTCAGATCGTTGAGCCTCTTGTTGAGATCGGTGAACTTGGGATCGAGGAAGTTCGTTTCGCCCTCTGTCAGAGCCTTTATCCAGTCGGGTCCAAGAATGCTGACACCACACATTGCGTGCTGCATTGTGAGTGCCCACGCTTCCTTCCCATAAAGGAAGAAAGGTGTGATTCCCTTGTTCTTGATAACTTCAGCGTTGGCGACTAATTCATCCCATGTTGCAGGTTCCTCTAGTCCAAATTCTTCGTAGTAGTCTTTGTTGTAGAATATCCCAACAACCTGGACTGCAAAGGGAACTCCGTAAACCTTGTCTTCCCAGGTGACTGAATTCAGGGATGCCTGCGGGAAGTTCGACATATCCGTAAAGTCATCTATCGGCAGATAGAGCCCGTTCTCGATCAGAACCTGAGTTCTTCCACCAGGAAGTCTTCTGGAATAAACAATATCCGGACCTTCACCGGTCTGGAGAGCAAGGGCGACCTTTGAGTCGTATTCCGTCGGTGCGAAGGCCGTGTATTCGATCGTGATGTCGAGACCTTTGCTCTTCAAGGCCGCTTCGACTTCTTTCCATACCTGAGCGTCCTGCGTTCGCCAGCTCCAAATTGTGACTTTGCCGGCAAATGCGCTTACTGCTATGATCGCGACCAAAGCCAGTAACAAGAATTTCTTCATACTTTCCCCTCCTACAAAATAAAGTTGAGAACATGCTTACGGTATACTATAAAAGACATATCATAGATCAAACAAAACCCGATAAAGGATGCTCTTGCCGTTCATAGAAAACGAAGAATAACAAGAACCGATAACCTATATTGTTAGTATGATTATACAATATGTACTAATCCAAAATAAAACTCCGAAAACCATTGCGCTGGCAAGATCAGTAGAGCTCATTCCCGTAATCTAGTACTATACTGGCCATAATGCAAGACAAAAGAGATCATTCCGGCAAAATTCCATTTCTCTCGCTGAGAATTTCTTTAACCAAGATAATGTCAGGGAATCTTCGACGCAAACGCATTTATGACCGCCGGACAAATTAAGACTCTTTATTCATGGGCGTGGTTTAGGTGAGAAATTCACTTCATGAAAACAGGCTAATCATATAGAATCGTAGTACGAGCAAAAAAACATGACATATGATGATCCGTTCGACCTGAGTCTTGCGATCATTGAATTGTCTCTTGGAGGTGGCAGATGGAAAGAGTTACAGTAACCATTGAGGCCAGTATGGAAGGTACTTTTGACAACTTCCTGTTGATGAGACACAGAGATGTCGAGTCACTCAAAGAGGCACTTGTCACAAATAATTTTGAAAGAATGATGGATATTGCTAAAGACTTGAATAACGAGGGAAGATGCTGCGGGTTTGACTTTATATCTTCGATAGGAACGAAACTCTATGCCGCTGCCTCTGAGAAGAACAAGCTGGCCTCCGAAATCTGCGTGGATCTTTTCAGCTGGTATATGGCCAGAATCAGGATGGAAGTATTCGGAGAGTGAAAGGGCTTCGGGTGAAGAGACATCTGGGAGGTAGTGTTTGATTCTGAAACCTATGGAGCAGCCGGTTTTACCGGAGAGGATATCAGAGAAGCCGGCAATAGCCATCTCCGTCGGTGATCCTGCGGGGATTGGGCCGGAAATAGTGTCGAAGGCCATCGCCAATAGGAAAATCTTCGAGATCTGCAGGCCGATAGTGATAGGCGAACTCGGGATTCTTCAAAGAGAGATAGACAGAAACCATCTCGGCATGAAGATAGAGACAGTCTCCGAGATAATCGATCAGACGGAATTCTCTCCCGGAACTCTCTCTTTGATCGACATGGGAACGCCGGTAAGACTTCCGGAATATGGAAAAGTCGATAGAGTCTGCGGAAGAGCTGCTTTTGAATATCTCGGGAAGGCGGTTGAGCTGGCGGAAGAGGGAAGGATATCGGCAATTACAACCGCCCCTATAAACAAGCTTTCGATCAAGGCTGCAGGAATACCTTACGCGGGGCACACCGAGATTCTCGGCGCCTTGACGGAGACAATAGATCCCCTGACGATGTTCGAAATCGCGGGAGAGATGAGAGTCTTCTTCCTATCCAGGCACGTATCGCTCATAGATGCCTGCAGAATGGTGAAGAAAGACAGGGTCTACAATTATATAC
>WOZY01000091.1 GCA_011620045.1 Mesotoga sp. | reverse complement strand
TCAACAACAATAATCAAGTCTGGATTGGAGATTCCCTCGCTATATTCCCTTATTCTTTCGACCCAAGGAAAGGAGCTGAAACTCGATGGGATCCTCCAGTCGATTGCCGGCGTCACTCTCTTACCAAATTTCTCCAGACCCATCGAAAGAGATACGACGGATGAAATACAATCTCCATCGGGCATTATATGGCCGACGACAAGTATATTATTGGCTTCCTGAATGCATGAAAGGACACTGTTTACTTTCCTTATCATGATTTGCTCTCATTTATTGATTTGATTGCTTGCTGCACAATAGAAGTGAATCTGGGTCTGATTCTGTTGGCTGTTTTCACAACATCGGCGTGAGTCAATTTTTCTTTAAGAATTCCCGAGGCCATGTTGGTCACGCAAGAAAGAACAAGAAGCTTTATTCCGCAGTGCTTGGCTGCGATTACTTCCGGAACGGTTGACATTCCGACGAGATCGGCCCCGAAGAATTCGAATGCCTTAATCTCTGAAGGAGTCTCGTAACTTGGGCCTAGAGCCCAACAGTACGTTCCTTCTTTCAAGTCAATCCCCTCATTGTCGAGTCTGGTTCTTAATTCATTCAACCAGTTTCTGTCGACGATCTCAGACATATCGGGAAATCGTACTCCGTAACGCTCGTCATTCTGCCCCCTCAGGGGGTTTCGAAAGCCGAAGTTAATGATGTCGGTAACAGCTACGATATCTCCGGGAGTGTAACTTCTATTTATTCCACCTGCGGCATTTGTAATCAGCAAATTCTCCACTCCTAGTTCCTTGAACAAATATACTGGGGCAGAAACGTCTTTAATCTCATGACCTTCATAGAAATGAAAACGTCCTTCCATTGCAACAACTGGCAGTCCTTGGAAAACTCCAAAGACGAGCCTTCCTGAGTGACCTTCTACCGTAGTGTTCGAAAAGCCAGGAATCTCGCAGTATTGTATTGCCGTTGGTTCAGAGAACTGCTCCGTCAAGTAACCAAGCCCCGATCCAAGTATTAGCGCTGCCCTTGGCACGAGATTGACCCGTTTCATCACTGTCTTTTTCATCTCTTCAAAATCTGTCATGGCAAACCTCCGAAAGTAAAGCCTTTCAAATTATTATATAATAATGAAAGCTTTTGAGAATCGAGAGCCTTCGTAATGCGTCATAATTAAATCTACTCGAGAGAGACCATTTGACTTTGGAGCTTTCGATCAATATAATAGTTCCGATTTCCAGATAGAATTCGAAGGGAGGAAATCCTTTGACAGCAGATGAAGTTTTCGACAGAGTGAAAAGCATAATCTCGGAGAAGCTAGGCGTTGAGGAAGATGAAATCGCCATGGATTCCGATCTTTCCGAGGATCTCGGAGCCGATTCCCTTGATCTGGTAGACCTGGTTATGGCGTTCGAAGATGAGTTTGATTTCAAGGTTGAAGATGAACAGATCGAGAGTATCTCTACTGTTGGAGATATCGTGGAGAGCATCAACAAAGGTCTGGGCGTTGAGGACTGAGGTTTGTAAGGGGGCTTGAAGCCCCCTTAGAATTTAGTGGAGTGATTTCTATCGACAGAGAATTGCAAGTTGTGAAAGAGAATTTCTATGAGAGGCTTGATAGATTCTTGAGAAGAGAGCTCTCAGATCTCAAGCTTTCGTCGATTTACAAACTTCTGAGAAAGGGAAACGTCAGAGTAAATGGAGAGAGAGTGAAAGACGGTTCCTCAAGACTGGAGATTGGAGATGTAGTTCAAGTAGTCTTTTCAGGAGATCCTTCGAAACTTAAGCGTCTTGAAGAGTCTCGCGAACTGACGCCTAAAGACATTCCACTCGATATTCTGTTCGAAGATGATTCTATAGTTGCAGTTGACAAACCTTCAGGAATCTCCGTTCACCCCGGTAAGGGCATTCAGATAGTAACGCTTATCGAAGGGCTGATGGCATATGGAGATGCCAGAGGTTTTGTGCCCCGCCCAGTTCACAGGCTTGATAAGCACACTTCCGGGGTGATTGTCTTTGCTAAATCGCCCGAAGCGGCAAGAGAACTCTCGAAGCTTTTTAGAGAACGGGAAGTAGAAAAGGCTTACTACACGCTAGTGAAAGGTATTCCAGAGGAAAACGGAAAGTTAATCTCCCGGAGAGAGAAATTTGTTGAGTCAATGGCTTTCGAGGTTGAAAAGAGCTTTGAATCGGTCTCGCTGCTATGGGTTAATCTATTCACCGGGAAGAAGCATCAAATACGCCGCCAGTTGAGTGAAGCAGGGTATCCGGTTGTCGGAGACGATGTGTATGGTGACAGGGAGTTCAATAGAGATTTTAAGAAGTTAACAGGACTCAAGCGGTATTTTCTTCACTGCTCTAGACTCTCATTCACGAGAGAAAATGGAAAGAGAATCGAGATCGCTTCCGAGCTTGCTGTTGACCTCCAGAAGGTGTTGGCCAACCTTAAATGAAGTCAGTATTACTGATTCTGGTCATTGCTCTAGCAACTGTCTCTGGATTCGGTCAGTTGGAGATCAGAAACGAGATAGAAGAAGCAAATGCAGAGCTATCAATGATCTACAGTTTCTCGGTAAAATACAGCCTTACGATTCTTAAGGGCGAAGGTCACGAGCAACCTGCGGCAATAGACGATAACGGAATCTATCAGATCTTTCTGTATACGTCTTCCTACCAGCCGGGAGTTGCGAGACATGAGCTCGCC
>WOZY01000164.1 GCA_011620045.1 Mesotoga sp. | reverse complement strand
ACTGGAATGTCTTTGTAGACATAGAGAGAGTTTCCCGGTCCTGAAAGAAGCGGTCTGTCAAGCATCTTGTCGTAGGCAGATATACTTCCGTCACCATTCACTTCAACGATCAAATAAGCGTTCTCCATTACGGTATTGCCGTCGGGCGCATGCCGCTCGACTTCCTCGTCGATGTATTCGAAGACTTGAGCGGAGAAAGGCGAGATCTTCTCGCCGAGACTGTATACGGATTTTCCGTCATATGTTCTTTGGGAGGCGAGCTTCTTACCGTCAGACCTGCGCAAACATCTCTCTCCTTCATCGGAAAAGATTACTTCTCGGGGAAAGGAGCCTGCATTGATAACGGTTCTGAACAAGGCATTTCCATCACTCCTAGAACTCAGGAATCCTCCAGAGATCTCGTCAGCCTCGGTGATCACCTCGCTGAGTTCGCTTTCAGCCTGATGATGCGCTTCGTTTATCGACGAGCCGGGAAGGATGTCGTGAAATTCGTTGTGAAGAAGCGTCTCCCACAGATTTCGAACTCTCTCGATCGGATACTCTTCTCTCTCGACAAGTAGCGCTCCCAATACTTCAAGTCTGTACAGCGCGTCTTCGGCCTCTTTGTGGAGCTTCTTAGTTCTTGCCTGAGTCGTGAAAGTACCTCTGTGCAGTTCGAAGTAGAGTTCGTCATCCCAAACAGGCAGCTCGCTATCCTTCGGCAGATTCTCGTAGTACTTCTGCAGCGGGGCCATTTCAAGGCTTGGCATACCGGGATAGTTCTTCAACCGTTCATAGTACTCCAGCATTTCATCGGTAGGGCCTCCACCACCGTCTCCGTAGCCGAAGGTTGTGACTGTCTTGTCATAAACTTGCTTGTTCTGAAAGTTGTCCCATGTTCCGAGAATGGCCTCGGGGTTGATCATTCCGTTATAGCCCCCTTGAGGGTTATCGAAGAAATGACAGACGATCTCGCTTCCATCCAAACCTCTCCAGCGGAAGAGGTCAAAAGGAAAGCGGTTCTTCTCATTCCATTTCAGCTTAGTTGTGGAAAAGTACTTTATTCCCGCCTCTTTCATAATCTGGGGAAGTATCCAGGAGAAACCGAAGACATCGGGCAGCCATGCGACCGACGACCTGATGCCAAACTCCTCTTCAAAGAACCTCTGGCCGTAGAGGAACTGCCTCGCGAGGGACTCTGCGCTAGCAATGTTGCAGTCGCTTTCTACCCACATTCCGCCTATCGCTTCCCAGCTTCCCCGTTCTATACTTTCCCTGACTCTCTCGTAAAGGTCTGGATCGTTCTCTTTAAGATCCTTGTACATCTGTGCAGAAGACTGGATATACACAAACTCGGGATATTTCTCCATAAGCCTCAGAGCATTGGCAAAGGTCCTTCTGATCTTTCTCTTCGTTTCATCGATGGGCCACAGCCAAGCATAGTCTATATGTGCATGCCCGGCAACCTGAACAGAGCCTGCCGATCCGTGCTCCTCTCTCAGCTTCACTATTGAGTCTTTCAGAATGTCTCGCGCGCTTATTACCGTAGCCTTGTACTCTACGGGCAATTCGTTACCGATCGACTTCTCGAAATCTGGGGAGTGCCAGAGATGATTGACGCTTCCGTATTGCTGCTGGCCAAAAAGGGTGGGATTGTCGGGAGCGGTCTTGAAGTACTGTTCCGTCGATCTTGGCAGCTCAATTTTCGAGAGGCAATCGCTGATGATCTTTAACAGTTTCTCGGCTAGCAGGTCATCCTTCGTCGCTTCAAAAGCATCGATCGCAACCATGAAATCGAGATAGGCCCCCGAAACCGATTCATCTGTAGTTAGCAGCTCCGCGACTTCAAAGACGGGTCCGGGCAGATGGGTTCCGAAGAGCCCCTTCGGGACTGTCTGAACGTCCAGAATATGGCGTCTTCCGTCTGCAAATCTCGTGACGTCCAGTAGTTGATGATAGACGTTTATCTCGCCATAAGAACGACCGTCTACCATTACAAGACTCTCGCCTCCTGGAACAACTCTCAAAAAGAGCCTTTCGCCCTCTTCGAGTTTTCCTCTCTCAAAACTCGATCTGAACCAGACGGGAAAACTCTCTTCATCCCAGCAGTAACCGGCAGATATCACTTTCCATCCTTCTTCAGGCGGAGTTTCCGAACACGATCCGCTAAACTGCCAGTCACTGATCCTTTCTCTCTCTTTCACAGTATAGGGAAAGAGCTCAGACAGTTCCTTTTTGAGTCTTACGCACGACTCGGATCTAGAATGATACACAGTATCTCCTCCAATATCCCGGAAAGTCATTTCTCATGAACGGTCTGTCAAGAACCACTTAAAGAACGGATCTAATTGCGCTCTCAAGATCCTCGGAAAGGACCTCGATTTCCTCCAATCCTGCGTGAATTCGTATTAAGGAGACATTCTCACCGGGATCACTGTGAGAAATCGCATAGGGAGAGACAAGGCTCTCATACCCACCCCAGCTTACTGCCCTCCTGAAGAACTTGAGAGAGTTGACAAACTTCTTTATCTTGTCGATGTCTCTTGTTTTGAGTTTGAACGAAAAGAGGCCAGAACCTCCCCTCATCTGCTTTTTCGCAAGAGAGTACTGATCTGAAGATTCTAGCATCGGATACAAAACATATTCAACGGCTTCGTTTCCCTGCAATCTTCGGCAGAGCTCCATCGCATTCTGGAAATGAACCGGCATCCGGATGT
>WOZY01000237.1 GCA_011620045.1 Mesotoga sp. | reverse complement strand
GAAGAAAATTCAGCATAAGCAAGGCAACAGTCTACAGGACGATCGAATTACTTGTGGAAATCGGACTCCTAAGGAAAATTACCTTCAGAGACGGAATAGTCAGGTATGAACCGGTCAAAAAGGGAGAGCATCACCATCATCACATAATCTGTGTTAATTGCGGGGCAGTTCTCGAATTTCATCTGGACAACCTTGAAGAACTTGAGGAGCTCGTAAAATCAAAGACTGGCTATACAATAGATGATCATCAACTGAAGTTCTACGGTTTGTGTCCGAAGTGCCAGAGTACAATGAAAAACAGAAACAGTGACAACAATGACACCAAATAAGCCGGAAATGGTTCAAGGCGTATCGACGGGAGCGCTTCCCCAACTCTCTTCGTAGTCTCTTCGAGCAACACCGACATGGCTCTCAGGCTTCCCGAAACAAAATCGCTTATCACTCTAAGTCCCAGGAGATCTGTCACTAAGATGACTATCATTCCCACATACGCAGGAACAACAAATATAGGAACCATGATTATAGTAAGCGGTATACCGAAAATCGACAACGTTCCAAATGTGCTTAGAGAGAGTGGAATGACCGCTGTCTGTGCGATCAAACCAACCAGAAAAGCCTGGCCAATCAGATTCCTATTCTCGATTTCAGGCAAGAAGATGAGCAGGGCAGCCGTGGCAAAAAAACTCAGTTGAAAAGAGATGGATGCAACGATTGAAGGTTGAGCAATAACGAGAGTCATTCCCGAGATTCCAAGAATGTTAAGCGGGTGCTGGCGGTAATCGATTAATTTGAATATGGAATAACAGAACAGCATTAGGAAAGTTCTGAGTGCCGAGATTGCCGGGCCGGTAGACAACGTGTAAAAGAAGAGTATCGTAATTGAGATCAGGATTCTTGTGTTTCTGCCCAGCATAAGAAACGAGAGCAGAGAATGAACCAATAAATACATCAAGCCAATGTGTAGACCTGAAACGGCAAAGAGATGAGCTACTCCGAGATCTGAGATTCTCCCCCTGGTTTCATAATCTATGTGCCTTCTGTTACCGGTGAAAACGGCCGCGGCTATCGTGTTCTCCAGTCTATACTTTGAAAGTAGTCCATCAACGAATTTCCCTGGAAAAGAGATAATCTCGACTCTATCTATGCATCCTTCGACACTTGAAACAATCTTGAATAGCGGATAAGACTCCTGCCTTTCCAACGTACCGGCAGTCCAGATTATCTGGCCCGGAAAAGCCGTCGTATCTCTATTTGAAAGCTTAATATTCACAGCGGGGGGAAGATTCGTCCACTCACCATCAACCAGTATCTTTCCCATACTTGCCTCGATACTTCCAGCTCCTCCTTTACAAATGTAACCAACATATTCAACCTTACCCGTGTCAGGAAGTTTAAGCGTTACGATTTGCGCGAAACAACCTATTGCGAAAAAAACCAACCACGTAAGTGGACTGATATGCTTCGAGGAGATAAGAAGTACAGCAGCTGCCAGAAAAACTATAGGCAACCAGCCATTCTCTTTCCAAATCAGTGCAAAAACAAGCAGTTCTCCCAGCAACACAGCCAGGAGGCAGTAGAGAAATGGGAAAGCCGTCTTTCTTTTCAGAAGTCCGTCTGGCATATATTGATTCTACATCCCCCGCAACGCTTTGTGAACAACGTGTTCGATGATTCACATGTGATAGAATATTATCGTTGAATGTTCCTGGAGGTTTTGAAGTGAGACAATTTTCTTTTGGCGGGCTGACGCTGGTGGGTTACTATGGATACAATAACCTTGGCGACGATCTTCTATTGCTTTCATCACTATCTCTCATCCAAGAGATAGGGTTTGAAGGGCCGGTCTATTTGCCGGCTGCTTCTCACATAGACAGCATAGCTCAAAGATTCCCTTCAAAACTCGACATCAGGTTGATCAAGAGATTCGGCATAAACGATCTCAAAAATTCGATTAAGCACTCGATAGTAACTGTCTTCGGAGGAGGTAATCTTCTTCAGGATCAGACAAGCTGGAGAAGTTTTTTATATTACTATGAAATCGCAAGACATACGCTAAGAAATGGCAAGCCTCTTCTATTTCTCTCACAGGGGTTCGGTCCAGTGAGCAAGTCTGTGAACAGAAATGCTCTAAACAAGTTGTTGAAGAATCCACTGACTTACGGAGTAATGAGAGATGAAGTAAGTTATAAATATTTTGCGTCGATCTCCAGGAGTGTGATTTTGGGGACAGACTATGGTCCGTACTACCTGCAGAAAGAAGGGATAATTCCCGAGAATCGAACGATGGAGGATGGCCTTGCAGTTATAGTCTTGAAGAATGGAACCAACGTTGACGATGTTCTAAGTTCTTTGAGACTCAACAATCTCACCGAAGTCTGTGCTGTGGGCTTCCATAACCATCATGATGAAGAAAAGAGAAGTGAGCTTGAATCAAAGGCGCGATCAAATGGATTCAAAGTGAGGAAGCCTCCCGAAGATCTTGAAGAAATGATAAGAATCTTCAACAATGCGCAACTGATAATTACTGAGCGTCTTCACGGAGCAATACTAGCTATCTCTCTTGGAGTTCCATTTGTTTGGAAGAAAAACACTAAACTCGATAGATTCGTTAGATCTCTCGACAGGAACTGTGATCTCTTTTTTGAAGGAAGTTGTGAGAGCTTGAGTCTGGCTATTAACAGTTCATTGAAGAATCCAA
>WOZY01000120.1 GCA_011620045.1 Mesotoga sp. | reverse complement strand
TCAAGGTAAGAACCTATGAATTTGCAGCAAGAGTCATCAGATCAAATTTGCCCTCGGGCCAGCTTACTAGTGACGACATTGCTGGCATTTCGTCGATCAAGGGCATAGGGAAGGCCGTAAAAGAGAAGTCCCTCGAGTTTTTGGAGAGTGGCGAAATAAAGAAGACTTCCGAACTGAAGAACATGATGCCACCGGCTATCTATTTGCTTGCTTTTCACGATCTTATAGACCCGGAGGTGATTTCCTTCATTTGGAAGGACATGGGTCTTGAAGAACCATTGGAAATCGTAGACTTCCTTGTAACTAGAAAGGAGAACCTGAAGCTATCTCAAGACAGGCTCTCCAAAATCGAGGCTCTTCTTCTGGAAGTTCAAACTTGATAGAGACTATATCTGGTAAATGCTCGAGTACTTCTCCTTGACATACCTCAGGAAATATGAGGGGTCCAGCTCCTTCCCGGTGGCTGCTTTCAGAAGTTTCTCGGGCTCGTACCTCCTTCCCATGCTATGAATGTTCTTTCTTAACCAGTCGACAAGAGACAGAACATCTCCCATTTCTATCCTCTTGTCAAGGCCTGGAATGTCCTGCTTTGCTTTCGAATACATCTGTGCAGCATACAGGTTTCCCAACATATACGATGGGAAATACCCTATCATTCCGGATGGCCAGTGGACATCCTGGAGCACACCGTCGCTGTCAGTATCAGGTTCAATTCCGAGATACTCCTTCATCTTTGCATTCCACGCTTTAGGGAGATCGGAAACTCGAAGGTCTCCTTTGACAAGAGCTTCTTCCAGCTCAAACCTAATCATAATATGCAGGTTGTATGTTACTTCATCGGCCTCTATTCTAATCAGAGACGGCTTTACGTTATTTACTGATCTATAGAATTCACCTAGCGGGACGTTCTTGAAATTCGATGGATAAGCCTTCTGTATCTGTGGATAGAAGAACGACAGAAACTCCTTGCTTCTGCCAACCATGTTCTCCATCATTCTCGATTGAGATTCATGAATACCTAGAGAACAGGCACCGTAAAGCGGGGTCTCTCTGAGTGAAATAGGCAACCCCTGCTCATAGATCGCGTGACCCCCCTCATGTATCGATCCAAAAAGGGAAGGAGTGAATTCGCTGGATGTGTATTTAGTCGTTACCCTGACATCGTTTACCCCTATGCCGATTGTGAAGGGATGGACCGTTTCGTCAAGCCTGCCGGCATCGAAATCGTATCCTATGAGTTTGAGAGCCTTTCTACTCAGTTTCTCCTGAGCCCTTCTGTTGAACCTTCCCTCAAGAACGGAGGTATTCGGTAATTCGCCCTCTTCCACAATCTTCTTTATGAAAGGTATGAGCTCAGATTTCAACGACTCAATGATTTTCCGCAGTTTTCTGGCTGTCATACCCTCTTCAAAGCCCTCGAGAAGGGCATCATACGGATTCTCTTCAAATCCGTACAATCTGGCCATCTCTCTGGACAGTTCAACAATTTCCTCCAGATATGGCTCCAGACTGTTGAAATCGTCTTCTTTCCGAGCCTTTTTCCACACTTCTTCACTATTCGATGTTAGGACAGAGTACTTCTGATAAAGCTCAGGTGGAATTGCCTTTGCTCTTTTATAGGACTTCGTCGCTACCCTAACCATCGCCTTCTCGTCTTCAGTTAGTTCCTCTTGGACTTTGATCTCGTTGAGCTGACTAAGCAAAGCTCCTACTTCTTCAGAAACGGACTTTCTGAATGCGAGAGTCGAGATATATCCAAGAGTCTCCGCCCTTATCTCTGCCCCCTTCAAGGGGATGTATGTTCTCATGTCCCATACCATGAGCGCTGCCGCGCTATGAAGATAAGATATCTCGGAGTATTTCGACTTAAGCTGATCTATAAGTTTCAAAGCCACACCTCCAATTCGATGAATTATATCACGCATTTACTTGGCTAATCCAGAAGCCTTTTCTTGCTGTTTCCACTGCGAGATAGTGCGAGAATCACGAAAGAGACGAAGTAAGGTAGTGAGAGTAACAACTTTGGAGAGACTTCTGTTGCAACCTGTAGAAAGATCGATAACTCGGTGATAAAGCCCAGCATGATTGCAGATAAAAATACTAGTACCGGGTTCTTTCTTCCCATGATGACTGCTACAAGTGCCAGCCAGCCTCTTCCACCGGACATATTTGATACGAAGGCCCCAAGCGGAAGAGACAGCGCCGAGCCAGCTAGTCCGGCAAAGACTCCGCTTCCAATGTATGCCATGAACCTGATCTGACTAACCTTAACACCGCTGTAGAAAGCACTCTCGTCATCATACCCACAAGCCCTTAGTTTCACACCGACAACCGTCTTCTTGAAGAGATAAGCAATGAGGAATGGAGTAACGAAGGCAACCAGATCAAATATACCGAGTCCATTGATCCAACCAAGCACTGTTCCATTGAGAAAATCGATCGAAAGGACTCCGGGTCTCGGTGAACCACTGAAGACTACGGTCCCCTTGCTTTTGAACCATGAATCTGTCAGCGTAACAGTCAGGCCGACTGACAGGAGATTCGCAGCTATCCCAACTACGTAAAGATTGGCCCTCAGAAATCTTACGCTCAAAAACACAATGGTGGAAAGAATCACCGCCGCAATGACTGAAGCTAGAGTACCCAGAAGTATGCTTCCGGTTGTCGACGAGACAACAACGGCAAAGAAAGCACCCGAAAGAATGC
>WOZY01000292.1 GCA_011620045.1 Mesotoga sp. | reverse complement strand
TCACAATGGTTTTCTTTGCTGTGGCGAAGAGCTGGGTCCTCATTGCGATCGGGTACTTCTGCCTCGGTATTGCCTTTGGAGCTTTCATAAACGGTGCCGGAACTATGATATCTCTCAGTTCACCGCCGGAAAGAAGAGCAGAATTTCTAGGACTTCTCAGGTCAGCGAGAGCCATTGGTTTCATGGTGGGGCCGTTATTGGCCGGAACGGTTGCAGAATACTCTTATTTCGGCATGTTCATTCTGATGGCTTCACTCATTGCCACTGGAGGACTAATCGTAATCGTTTTTACGAAGGATCGATTCATTTCAAGCTGAGTCAAATTGGCGTGTGATAATGTATTAGAACACAGGAGTGATAGGTGTTTTTTGCAGCAAACAGTGATAGGAGATCATTCAAAACAATTGGCAATGTTATCAGCAAGAAAAGACAAGCGGAGGTGAACGAATTTGCTGAGATACATCTTCAAAATCCTGGTGTCATCGGTAATAATCGCTCTTGTTTCTGAAGTTAGCAAGAAGTCTGGATACATTGGAGGACTTATAGCATCTTTACCTCTTACTTCCATGCTGGCGCTATTCTGGCTCTACAACGATACAAACGATGCAAGTAAAGTTGCGGAACTCTCGACCGGTATTCTCTTATTTGTTCTTCCTTCTCTGATTTTCTTTGTTGCGATGCCATTGTTTCTTAGAAGAGGCATCAATTTCTATGTAGCACTTGCCTTGTCTAGTGGAGTCATGATAGCGGGGTATGCCTTCTTTTCACTTATCCTTTCAAAGTTTGGAGTAAGATTATAGCAGTTCTGACTTAAGCGAATTGTCTGACTGCTGTTTGTGAAGCGGTGTGATCCTGATCGTTTCACAAGAAAATCCTCGTTATACTCAGATAGATTCCCAGGACTATGAAAACTGCTCCGGTAACTATCCTCGCCCAGAATTCGAATCTGCTGATTCGCTTGAACATCTGCGCAACCAGCTTTGTGCTTATGGCAATGCCGACTGCAACTACCACGACAGGTAGGCCTGTGCCGATACCATAGATTGCAGGAATGATTAGCCTGGACTGTTCATTGACGGCGAGGGGTATTACGCTTCCAAAGAATAGTGCAGCCGATACAGGGCAAAAGGTAAGGGCGAACAAAGAGCCAAGAATCAGGGCACCAAGCAGACCTTTGCTCTTGATCTTCTCTTGAGATGTAGTATCCAGATTTCTTCCGTTGTTTCTGAAACTCAGCAACTCAAGAAGGAACATACCTACAACGATCATAATTGGGCCAATTAACTTACCCATGTATTTCTGGAGGAACCTCGACAGACCTGGAGCCGCCGTCAAGCTTGAAACAAGCACTGCACCTATGACAACATATGTCAGTACCCTTCCTAGTGTGTAAAGAAGGCCTGCTGCCACCGATCTTTTCGGGCTACCGATATTCCGGCTGATAAAAGAAACCGCTGCAATGTTCGTAGTTAGAGGGCAGGGGCTAATGGAGGTCAAAATCCCGAACCAAAGAGCGGAAATCATTGAAAACGCAGAGTTATCCATCATCAATTCACCCCCAAAAAAGAAGCTACTTCATCTCTCACATATTCAATGTACTGGTCTTTCTTTTCCGAAAGGTCCCAGGCATGCCACAGTTCCTTCCATTCACCGGGCTTCCCGTCTATGTATTGCTGGATCACCAGAGTGTTATACATAATTATGTAGTCTTCAAGAAAGTTGTAGTTCTCCGGGAGGTCGATGTTTACTACTTCCCACCTCAAGGTTCCTGCTTCATATTGTGAAGAAAAGTATGTTTCGACTGCTTCCTTCGCGTTTGCTTCCATGTCCAGGCATGCATTACAACGGATAGTTCCGTGAAAGTAGTAGAGGACAACATAATCTTCTGGAAGAGAAGGATCATTCAGTTCCTCAAGAATTGATTCTCTAGGCTTCGAAGACTGAGAAATAAGTTTGATTTCATCGTAAGCAAAATAAGCAATACTGATCAAGACGAATATTACTAAGCAGATGCTAATGAATCTCTTCAGTTTCACGTTTCCCCCCACAAAAAGGCAATTATGCAATTTCGGATTTCTTTCCCAGTCTTTTTCGTACCCAACCTGCAATTTGCTTCATTCTCTCGGATGTTCTTCCCAGTCCACCGTTCTACTGCCTTGATCTTTCCATCAAACCGCGTTTATAACAAGCTCATTTAGCGTCTCTTATGAAAACCACAAAAGATTTCGAACAAAAAACTTCAGATCTTGAAGTCTATCGTGTTCTTCAATTTCGACGGCCCCATTTTGTAGCCTTTGCCGAGCACAAGGACTAAAGCAAGTTCTGCTGGCAGCCCGACCTCAATCATTTTCTCAATTGTAGACTTAACGTCATACTCTATTCTTCGAAACTCATATGAGACGCTCTGCTGGATAACATCGACAATCAGATAGCAGGCTTCAGGGTTTCCGTCCTTGGGTCTGCCAACACTTCCATCATTGAAGACGAGTTTTCCCATCGCCCAGCGAACCATCGGAAGATGAGTGTGGCCGTTCACAACGACATCGGCTTTGACTCTCTTCAGTACTTTTTGTAATCTTTCGCCAGGAGTGTCTGGCCTTACGTATTCAAGTAGATGATCTACAGGACTTCCATGAACAAGAAGGAATTTCACACCCTCTTCTTCGAATTCCAGAGTATGAGGCAGTGCGCAAAGGTACTCCTTGGCTGTACCTGAAGTGTTAGCTATGGTCCAGGTTACGGACTCATCTCCAACTTCCGTTTCTCTTCCGGGATCATATGCGCAGCCACAGCTTTCCTTTTCATAACCTATTGCATCATCATAGTTCCCCATTATCGTAGGGATTTTAAGGTCGCGAATTCTTTGAACAACCTCTTGCGGCTGAGGACCATACCCTACTAGATCCCCAAGGCAGTAACTTCTGTCTATGTTTTGGCTCTCGATATCTCTCAGCACTGCTTCGAGAGCCTCAAGATTTCCATGTATATCCGAAAAGAATGCCAATCTCATCATTTCTCACCACACTTTTTACGACTTTCTCGCTTTTTGATTCCGAATTGCTCGATAGCGATATTTACAATTTCATCAACAAACTCAGGGCAATCAGCTGTGCTGTAATATCTCCATCTACCGTCTTTCCTCGCCTGAATCAACCCGGAATCAGCCAATGCTTTCAAGTGCCTGGAAACTGTAGACTGCGGCAGTTCCAGGATGTCTTCAAATTCACAGACACATAGTTCCTTATGGAGCTTGATAAGGCCTAGAAGTCTCAGATTTGTCTCATCGGCAAGACTCTTCATGACGTCGGCAAGATTTCTAGTATACGCCCTCATTTAATCTGCCCCCTACCCTTTGAGAAAGTAAATGAGCCCTTTCGATTCTTCATGATTGCAACCAGTGAAAGCATTACTGGTACTTCAACAAGCACGCCGACTACTGTAGCCAGCGCTGCGCCTGAATTCATTCCGAAGAGTATGAGAGCAACCGCTATTGAAAGCTCAAAGAAATTCGACGCACCGATAAACGTTGATGGCGCGGCCTCTGCATAGTCTATCTTTAGTTTTTTTGCTGCATAGTATCCAATGAAAAAAACGAGGTAGGTTTGAATCAAGAGAGGGACTGCTATTAGAATTATGTGGAGTGGATTGTCGATAATCGTCTTGCCCTGGAACATGAATACCAGTATAAGGGTCAATAACAGTCCAATCTTCGTGAATGGATCGAATCTCTTTATTACGGTCTCGTTCAAGTATTTCTCGCCTCTTCTTTTCACTACAAACCTTCGCGTCAGAAGCGCCAAAGAAAGCGGAATTGCCACATAGAAGACAACCGACCAGAAAATTGTAGAGAAGGGTACCGGGAAGCCTGTCGATACTCCTATTAGAAGTTTACCCATAGGTGCGAAAAGAAAGAGAATAACCAGGTCATTAATTGCGACCTGTACAAGCGCATAGTTTATGTTGCCCTTTGCAAGATATGTCCAAACTAACACCATCGCTGTGCATGGAGCCAATCCCAGCAATACCATCCCTGCAACATACTCATTAGCAAGTCCATCAGGAATTATTGGATTGAAGAAAATCTTCATGAAAAGCCATGAGATAAAGGCCATAGTAAACGGCTTAATCGCCCAATTGACAACCAGTGTTACCAGAAGAGGCCTGGAGTTCTTCTTTACGTTTACTATCTCTTTGAACTCAATCTTTAGCATGATCGGATACATCATGAAAAGTAGGACTATTGCAACAGGAATTGACACATTAGCGATTTGCCAATTTCCCAGGGAATTTGATAGACCGGGAAGAATGTTGCCCAGTATGGCCCCTAGAAACATAGCTATTCCCACCCACACTGTTAGGTATTTGCTGAACACGTCAAGTCTCTGTTCCAATATATTTGCCTCCAATATTCTCACATTCGAATATATGGATATGATACTCGTCGATTGTTTTCTGAGTTTTTTCAGAACGTTAAGTTTCATTGTTGCACAACAATGCAACATAAGTTATTCTGTATGTGTATCTTCAATGGAGGTGTCCGATGAACAAGAGGACAGTAATGCTTTTCAAGGCACTGGGTTGTAGCTGGCGACTGAAAATACTTGAGTGTCTTTCAAAAGGTACGATGTGTATCTGCGAGCTGGATGACCTTTTTGCGATAGATAAAACAACTCTCTCAAGACACGTTAAGGCACTGGTACATACAGGCCTTGTCAAGGAGAATAGGAATGGCACGAGAAAGGAGCTCAGTATAGCAGATAGAAGAGTCCTGGAGATTCTCGAGCTTGCCAAGTCAATCACTGATGTTCCATCACAAGAACTGGAGTAGATGACTTTGTACGGCATTGTAGTCTATTTCATAACTGGATTGCTTCTGGTTTTCTCTCTAATTGCAAGCCGAAAAAAGACTCTTATGGCGCTCAAGAAAGCGTGGAGATCATTTGAGCGAATCCTTCCTGAACTTATAGCCATTTTGCTTTTTGTTGGGCTACTCATAGCGCTGTTGAATCCCGAGACAATCTCGCAGCTGCTAGGAGAAAGTTCGGGAGTTTGGGGGTTGCTTATAGCTTCAGCTGTGGGATCGATCACTCTGATTCCCGGTTTTGTTGCCTTTCCTACGGCAGCCATGTTGCTCGATAATGGGGCCGGGATAACTCAAATAGCTCTTTTCATCTCCACTCTGATGATGGTGGGAGTTGTCACTTTTCCGGTAGAGAAGAAGTACTTTGGAACAAGACTGACGGTCTTAAGAAATACTATGGCATTTGGATTTTCGTTTATAGTAGCTGAACTCATGGGGATGATTCTAAGATGAAGGCGAAAAGGTATGTCTTTCCACTAGCAATGGCAACGGTCGTTTCTGCTGTATTTGCCGCCGACAATCAGGTTGGGCGCAACGCACTGAGCATTACTGGATCGAGTTTTCTGGAAATGTTATCTGTTATTCCTCCGATATTCATTCTCTTGGGCCTTCTCGATGTCTGGATTCCGAGAGAGAAGATTATCAGCCATCTGGGAGAGGAATCAGGCATTAAGGGAATAGTGCTTTCCTTTCTTCTTGGAGCGGCTGCGGCGGGACCTTTATATGGAGCCTTTCCAATAGCAGCGGTCTTCATGAAGAAAGGAGTGAAGTTTTCTAACGTGCTGATCTTCATTGGAGCATGGTCAACAACTAAGATTCCGATGTTTATGTTCGAAATGGGCTCACTGGGTGTAGGCTTTGCTGTGCTAAGACTGGCTATAAATATTCCAGGAATACTACTTATGGCGATAGTACTCGAAAAAACAATCGGTAAGGAAAGCATTGAGGCGATATATGCACAGGCTACTAACATGAGTGAATAGGAGGCATTCTTGAGATGGAGAAGGATTTGAAGAAAGAAGTTACGAAGTTCGGATTGTTAGCAGCCGGTTTTTTTGTTTTTTATTTTCTGCCTTTTGGAAGCCAATATGTTCAGGATGCAATAATTAGCGGATTTACAATGCTTAGTTCATATGCAAGAGAACACGTGCTTCTCTGTCTTGTACCTGCCTTTTTCATAGCAGGCACAATCACCGTATTTATACGGAAGGACGCAATATTAAAGCTGCTGGGTCCCGACGCCCGAAAAATCATTTCATATCCAATCTCCGCCGTTTCTGGAGGAATTCTGGCAGTTTGTTCGTGTACGATTCTTCCTCTCTTCGGTGGTATCTACAAGCGGGGCGCCGGTCTTGGACCGGCAGTTGCCTTTCTATTCAGCGGTCCGGCAATAAACGTTGCCGCGATCTTTCTTACTGGAAGCGCGATTGGCTGGGAGATAGCACTTGTGAGAATCGTTGGGGCCTCGACTTCGGCAATCTTGATAGGCTTAACGATGCAGAGCATCTTTAGAGAAAAGGGATCAGGAGGTTTTGCGACTCAGGAATCGGATGATCAGGTTTCCTGGCCCGAGGCGATTGGTTTTCTGGGTCTCCAGATGACTTTCTTAATTGTTGGCGGGCTGGCTATCAATCCGATTGTTAAGGCATCAATACTGATTATCTCCGCTATTGCAGTTTTTGTGATGGCTATACGTTTCAAGGGAGAACTGAGAAATCAGTGGATAGTTGAAACATGGGATTTTGCAAAGAAGATCCTGCCGTATCTTTTCTTCGGAGTCTTTGCCGCTGGAATAATATCCAGCGCGCTTCCACAAAGTTTCGTAGAATCGCTTCTTGGAGGTAACAGGCTCGGCTCAACTCTCTTCGCATCTGTCTTTGGAGCCTTCATGTATTTTGCGACTCTGACTGAAGTGCCTATCGTCCAGTCACTCATGTCTCTGGGAATGGGCAAAGGTCCTGCCCTGGCGCTCTTCATGGCTGGTAACTCACTTAGTTTGCCTAGCATGATAGTTATCACTAGACTTCTCGGGAAGAAGAGAGCATTCACTTACTTTGGACTGGTAGTGGTATTCTCGACACTGTGGGGATTCATATATGGAAATCTATTTTAGGATTAAGGAGGTCGCACAATGAAGATCGAAATCTTTGGTTCAGGCTGTCCGAGGTGCAAGCAGACAGAAAAGATTATGAAGATGGCCGTTGAAGAGATGGGTTCAGATGCGATAGTGGAGAAGGTAACAGACATGATGGTGATTATTGAGAAGGGAATAGTATCGACTCCCGCTGTTGCAGTGGACGGGAAGATCGTTCTATCAGGGAAGATACCCTCACTAGATGAGGCGAAGAGACTTATCAAGGGTTGAATGAAGAGATGTTTAGGTGATAGATTAGTGGACGGAGGGTCCGTCTATTTTTCAACCATGTGCCTGGAGGTCAAGAATGAAAGTGGTAGCCTTTAATGGAAGTCCGCGCATTGATGGAAACACCTCTAAGATGATCGAGGAAGTCTTCGCCGTTCTAAATGATGAAGGAATTGATACAGAGATAGTCCAAATTGGCGGTAGTCATGTAATGGGGTGCACTGCCTGCAATGTTTGCTTCGAGACGAAGAACAAGAGATGCACGATTGATGATGACTATGTGAACGGTTGCATAGAAAAGATGCTTGATGCAGACGGAATTATCTTTGGTACGCCAACGTATTTTGCAGATCTCTCGCCCGAGGTGAAGGCTCTGATTGACAGAGCTGGAATGGTGGCGCTTGCCAACAACGCTATGTTCAAGAGAAAAGTGGGTGCGGCCATAGTGGCGGTTCGAAGAGGAGGATCGATTCACGCATTCGATTCTATCAGTCACTTTTTTCTTATCTCTCAGATGATAATTCCCGGTTCATCATACTGGAATCTCTCGATAGCCTGGCGAAAAGGGGATTTCGAGAAGGATAAAGAGGGAATTCGAACGATGAGGGTTCTCGGTGAAAACATGGCCTGGTTGCTAAGAAAGATCCATGAGTAGTCTATTGTCTTGAGAAGCTTTGTCTGAATTTCTACCGAACTGGAATAGATGGCAGGCTTTCTGAAAGAGCATACGGCTGACAAGGCTCTAAATAGAAAACAGCCACACTATCTGCTTCTTTATGAGAAGCTGGTTTCACTGAGTATTTCATGACACTTTGTATTATACTTCTAAACGAAACTCGATTTCGCCCTATGACCTATAGTTGTTTCGTCTCTTTGCAGACGAGATTTCGGCATTCGTGTCCAATTTCTGACTCTTTGGAAATGGCGTTTTCGAGACCAAAAAATGGTATCTTGTTTTTATGTGGTTGTGTTGGAGGTGTAAAAATGAACGTGTGGATAGAAACTCTTGGATCGATAAGCTTCATTCTTCTTTTCATAAACACGTCCCTTTTTCTGACAAGATGGTTCTACCGCAAATTCAACAAGAGGCTTGAGCGGTTTCCCTGGGAGGGTTTCAAGAAACTTATGGTAATGCTGGCAGCTGTTCACCCCTGGACTGGAACGATTCTTCTCTTAACAGCCTTGTATCACGGTTATCTTGCGACCGGAGGTTTCGTACTTTACAGTGGCAGTCTTGTGTTCATCGGGGTATTTGCGCAGTTCATAGTCTATTTGCTTGGAAAGTATGTTGCGTCTATGAAGAAGAAATGGAGACCAATACATAAAGGTCTGATGATAGTCACATGGGCGCTGTTTTTTTTCCACATTTTAGCGCCATATTCTATTTGGATTCCAATCCTTTAGTTTGTTGTCACTAGCGATCTCAGAAATGGTATTACAATTCCGAGAAACTCCCCAGGGCTTTCCTCGTGTGGCAGGTGACCGGTATTCTGAATGATGGAAAGCTGAGCTAATGGGAGCTCTTTCGCGAGCCTTACTGAGTCCTCAACGGGAACTATTCTGTCGTTATCTCCAGTGATAACTAACGACGGTACAGATATCATAGGGATTTTTGAATAGTCATAAGCTTTTCTTGCAAGCGTCAGTTCCCATAAAGCCCTATCCCAGTTTTCCGCCTTCAATGGTTTTTCGTATCCTTCAAGAATATCCGGGGTGAGCATGTCGGTATCGTGCCAAGCCAGATCGAGCAGATCTCGTGAGTTTCCCAGGAAAGCTCTGAATACGAGCGGGCCAAGATATCTGCCTTGCGGGGTGCTTGTCAAAAGTCTGAATAAAAAATTATCTGCGTCGGCATTGTATATCGCAGCATCTACAAGTACCAATCCAAGAACCTTGTCTGAATACTTCAGCGCTGTTTCCAGCGCGGTTAAGCCACCGGCCGAGTTCCCAATTAAAATAGCCTTCTCAAATCCAAAATACTGTATTAGTAATGCCGTGAGTTCTACCTGGCCCTCTAGAGAATAAGGATTGAAATCCTTCAGTTCTTCTCCAATAGGTCTGGAAGTGAGACCAAACCCTGGTCTATCAAATGCGACAACGGTGAATTCTTCAGATAGAGGTTCCATAACTTCACGCCAGGAAAATGCGCTTGCGCCGAATCCATGAAGAAGAATAATCAAAGGAGAACCCTCGCCAGAAATTTTATAATGTATGCTAATGTTGTTGATTTCTACAAACATGCTATCTCTGTCGGCAAGAAATACAGGATCCACAGTGCCCTCAAGGTCACGGACCGGTATCAGGAAAGGCGCGAGGAGCAGCAGCGAGACAAGTGAAACTACTATTAGGAGAACCTTCATTTTTCGGGGACTCGCTTATGAATCGATGCGAAGGCCCTATTAACAAGCTGTTCAGGATCAACCCCGTCTCTTGGAAGCATGACGAACCCCGCATTGAGTTCTAGAGAAGGCTCTCCGTTGACTGCTTTCCAGTTTTCGAACGAGTCAAGTGCTTTTCGGAGTATAGTGCTTGCACTCTTTTGGTCTTTGAGATCTTCCGCAAGCAAGAGAAACTCGCGTCGAGAGAATCTGCAAAGTGTATCGCTTTTTCTGATCCCCTTTACTAGTTCATCCGTTATGTTTATTATGGTTGACTCTTCTATACTTGACGTGCCTCCTCGGCTGCAAAGCTCAAAGGCAGCCACCATAGATGATAGATCGTTTCTCCTGTTCCTAAATAATGCCATGTTCAGTCTATCTCTGAAAAGCACGTAGTTTGGAAGCCCGGTTTCGCCGTCGAAGTGAGCGAGTTGTGCGATAGTCTGTTCTGCCAGTTTGAGGTCGGAGATGTCCTCAGCCACAAACAGAAAATACCTTCTTTCTGCAGCCACTAATCTCTTGATGTAGAATCTCAGCCATCTTCCGCTCCGCTTCATGTGATGATATGGGGTAGAATCCTCACTTGAATGTTTAAAGTCTTTTATCTTCTTTGCGATTTCTTCTCCACTGTGTTCTATCAATACTGAGCCGCTATCATTCGAAAACACTACCTGTGAGTTTTCATCGAAAATCGCTATCGCATCTTCAATGTTCATAACAGCTTGCACCACAAGATCAGAGAAGTTTTCGGGAAGGTCTTCAGATAACATTCTCACACCACCTTTGTGCTACCAACGTCTATATTCTAACCTTTGACATAGGAAATCAGAAACTTGTTTTTGGAGGGCCTGTAGTATATTGGTGGGGAGCCAAGACCGAAAGTCATATTTGTGAGACCAAACGATGGAAGTTGACGGAGGAGAAGTTAACAATGAAGAGAAAGTGGAGTTTGATAGCACTTTACGCGTTTTTATTTGCACTCTTTCTTCTGCAAGGATGTGACCGTTCAAAGATTGTGACTGTGGTTACCTCGGTAATTGACGGTGATTCCCTGACAGTAAGGGCTCTCGATGGTACCATAAGACTTATTGGAATAGATGCGCCTGAGATTAGGTCGGGGAGTAAACCTGAGGGACAGTTCGCAGAAGAATCGAGAGAGTTTTTGGAGCAGATGATTCTTGAAAGCGGAAAGGTTACTCTTGAACTCCACGGAAAGGACACTTATGGCAGGCATCTTGCCTACGTTTTCGATTCTAACGGCACATTTGTAAACGGGGAAATTGTGAGGCAAGGTCTGGCGCGACCTCTAACTTATGAGGAAACATCTCACTACTCATCGGAGATAAGAGATGCCTATAGAGATGCTTTCAGTAACAGAAGAGGAATCTTCTCGCTGTACGACGATTCTCAAGTCTATGAAGCCTCATTTGTAAGGAGAAACCTGAATTCATACAAGTCAGGAGGTTTCTTGGGAAAGATAATTTGGATAGAATTCATCGTTACAGATATAAATGGATTCAGTATCATCGGCGATGATGTAGTTGCAAGAGTCAGGTCTGAAGAGGCATCGCTCTTCGTTCAGGGTTCTATTTATTTTCAGAGATTCTACAGAAAAAGAATTAGAGTTTATGGAGAAGTCTGGCAAGACGCTTCCGGTAAAGTCCTGATCCTCTTGAGAGACCCGGGAATAGAGATAACTGGCGCATTCCAGTTTGCAAATGTCTTTCCCCTTTCTGTTTTCAGAGCCGCCTAGAAGTCTTTTTGATCTGAGAAAAGAGTCCTTCTTGAACTGCCGAATTGACAGCGCGGGCTGAACATGAGAAAATAATATGCAAGTGAGTTGCGCAAATAATATGCAAGCGGGAGGTACTTTTTGAGAAAATTGACATCGCTTAGACGAGAAATCCTTGAGATAATTAACAATTCTGATGCGCCGCTTAATGCAGATTCAATCCACGAAATACTCAAAGAAAGCCCGAATCTCTCAAGCGTGTACAGAAGCCTGGCCTTTCTGGAAGAAGAGGGATTGATACGTTCCGTATCTTTTGAGTGTGAGACCAGGTTCTATTTCAGTCGTCAGAAGGAGCCGGTTCATTTTCTGCACTGCAAGAAATGTCATAAAACGGAACTATTTTATGAGTCCATTGCCGACTCACTTGCAGAATCAGTTGCTGAAGATAGGGATTTTACGATTACGGACCACGTTTTCTATTTCATCGGAATCTGTGGAGAATGCAAAAGAAAAATATTCTCCGATATTGAGGAGGGAAAAATGTGAGAAGTAGACTGATGGTGAGTTCAATTCTGCTGGTTTTTCTATTTTCATCTATGGCATTGCCGCTGAAAATCGTTGCAACAATAAACCCTTACTATTTGATTCTCAGAGAAATCGCCGGTCAGGAGGCGCAGGTAGATCTTCTTATTGGACCAGGTCAGAATCCTCACATATTCTCCCCAAAGATTTCAGACATAAGAAAGCTCAACGATGCAGATTTGGTGATTGCGAATGGTCTGGACCTGGAAGTTTTCCTGGAACCTTATCTCGATGATTTGACTTCACGTGGAAAGACTGTTATATATATCGGGAGTCTTTTGCCGGATGAGCTTCTTGTGAATGAAGAAGAGAATGGTGATAACGACGAATCCGGACGCCATGATAATCCTCACATATGGCTCGATCCGATTATTCTGTCGGATTATGTAATTCCAGTTCTAGTTAGAACATTGTCTACTCTTGATCCTGGCAATTCCGAATTCTTCTCTACTAATGCGGCAAGTTTGATCAAGAATCTTCAAGAATTCAACGACAAAACAGCCTCATATTTGGAGAGATTTGAAGGGAAAACTGTAATTGTAGCTCATCCCAGCTTCTCATATTTTTTCAGAAGATATGGAATACAACTCGAGTCTGTTCTGGAGGGTGTTGGAGATGAGCCCACGATTGGGGAAATTATGAAACTAGTTGATTTCGTGAGGAATCAGGATGTGATTGGAATGTTTGCGGAATACCAGCAATCGAAGAGAGCATTAGATATATTGAAGGATGAGACCTCTGTAAAATATGGAGAATTGGATAGTCTTGGCATCTCAACGAGCAGTATTACTGAATTGCTTCAGTGGAATCTGAGCGAAATGAAGAGGGTATTTGATGGAGAGTAGAATTCTCAGAGTAGAGAATCTTAGCTATAAGATTGGAAGTCACTGGATCCTCAGAAATGTCTCTTTCGATATGTTTCGTAGAGAATTTGTCGGGATAATTGGACCGAACGGGGCCGGAAAGACAAATCTAATCAAGGCTA
>WOZY01000249.1 GCA_011620045.1 Mesotoga sp. | reverse complement strand
CAAGAACGGTGATATTGCTCTTGGTCATTGAGTATTCCTTTGCCAGCGAGGACATGCTCTGGGGACCTTTGAGCGCAACGTATAGAAGGATGTAAAGCTCTATTGTCTTCATCTCTTCGGCTTCTATGCTGAATGAGAAGAACTTACTGAAGTTCCGGATCAGATCGAAAACCGTTTCCAGAATCTTTTCCGGACTGATTTGATTGCCTTCTCCAGTCATCTTGCGCCTCCCTATAAAATAATTATAACAGTTTAAGTATTGAACGATCAACAACTTTTACTGTACATAAACATTACTTTTCCCAAGAAAGGTAGTAGAATTCTATACAAAGGGGGAGTCCAACATGATCAATCGAAAGATCGCCATATCTATAATCGCCCTGTTCGCAATCATCACTGTAGTAATGGGGCTCTTTATCTTAAAAATGGAGATCAGCGTGTCCAGTGAATTCCTTCTCCCGGAGAAGTCCCCTTCCAGAGAGAACATGAGAATGATGGAAGATTTATTCGGAAGCGAGAAGCAGATCATCATAGTTATAAAGACGGATGGTCTCTTCAAGGAAGACAACTCACTCAAGATCCACAACTTCCTCCAGAGACTCTCCTCGATTGAGGGAGTCGTCAGTTACAACTCCTATCAGGATGCAGCAAAGGTTAGTCTGATTGGCGGCACTAACGTTGAGCCGTACTTCGTGGAAGGACTTCCCAATGAGAATGCCAGTGAGATACTGAATAACCCACTCTATCTGGACAACCTTCTTAACGAGAACGGCGAAGTGGCACTTATTCCGATAAACGTAACCGATAGTGCCGATGTGAAAAGCATTCTTGAAGTGGCCAGCGATTCGCTCGAGGGTATGGAATTCTACGCCAGCGGTGAGCCAATAGTCGATGAAGAGCTTAACAGTTCGATATTATCTCTCTTGGTTGTGTATCCCCCCATTCTCTTCGGTCTAATCTGCTTCATCTATTTCCTGAGGCTTGGAAGCATTCGGGCTGCCGTCATCCCTTCCATTCTATCGATCATCGCCGCGCTATGGACATACGGTTTTGGAGTAATGATAGGTCTGGATATCAACATTCTCACCTCCACGGTGGGTCTTTTTATAATCATAATCTCGTCTTCTTACGGACTTCATTTCATAGATAGATACATCACTAACAGAAGATTTCTGGAAAGAAATATTGCGCTTAAGCGGACCGTACGCGAGGAGCTAATCCCTGTATTTCTTTCGGCTCTAACTACAGCGGCAGGCTTCCTAACATTCCTGGTTAGCAGCCTGGAGGCCTTCAGGCAGCTAGGCATAATGGTCTCTCTCGGGATCATGATGAGCTCGGCGCTTGTGCTTATTGCTCTTCCGGCCGCCCTCTCCTTCATTGATCTTCCGGCGGTAAAGAGAAAACTAAGGTTTAAGAGTCCAACACCGGAAAAGGCAAAAAAGATAGACAAAGTTGTATTAATAGTGATAATCGTCTTTGCAATCGTATCACCCTTTCTGATTTCGAGAATAGAGAGAAACTTCGACCAATTTGATTACTTCAAGAAAAACTCCTCGATCGTGAGGTCTGCCGAGACGATCAGAGAAGAGTTCGGTTGGAATATGCCCTTTTACGTCATCCTTAACAAGAACGGCCTCTTCACCGGTGCCGATGCAACAGTCTTATCTAGCCTAGTTACAGAAATAAACGACCTCGAGCAGGTCAAAGGTGTCTCCTCAATAATGGATGTCTCGAGCGCATTTAACATACCGCTGCCGATCCTCCAGCTCGCGGCGCGAAGCGGCGATCTTCCAGTCCAGCAATATATGGTGGGCAACTCATTACGACTGCTAGTCGAGACTCCAAATACAGATGCCGTCAGTTCTCAACAGCTCGAAGATAACTTGAAAGACATACTCCAGAATTACCCGCAGTATTCTCCATATATAGCCTCGCCCCTGCTAATTATTTCCGGCGTAAATAATGAGATACTCGGTAGTCAGGTCAGCACAATTGTGTGGGCCTTAGGAGTCATAACTTTGCTCCTGATAATCGTCTTCAGGTCTTTCAAGCTGGCGATGGTCTCTGTTCTGCCGATTGCCTTGTCTGTGTTCTTCAATTTCTCTTACATGGCGATCCTGGGTATCAAACTGGAAATCTCGACGGCGATAGTCGCGGGAATTCTTTTGGGAATGACCATTGATTACGCTATCCACCTCATGAACAGATTCATCCAGACCAAAGACATCTATAAAGCTAGGGAGGAAGTCAGGCCGGCGATACTCTCGAACACCATAGCGCTTGCGGCCGGGTTCGCTACGCTTGTCTTTGCACCCTTGAGACTCTTCTCCGGACTCGGGCTTCTTCTGGCCATAGGAATGGTTACCGGCGCAATAGTCACTCTCACGCTCATACCGAAAATAGTTAGCAAATGGAAGATGTCTAAGCATTGATTCTTCCTAATAAAATAGCGAGATGAAAATCAGTTTGACGACATAGAGCTGGTAGAAACCTGGTAGCATGTTACAGATTGTGGTAAAATAAGAACATTCAGAACCAATACCCTTCACTTCCTTTGCGGGAATGGACGAAGTGATATCACTGTTGCAAAAAAGGGTAAACAGAGCTAGACCTTTCCCGCCAGAAAATGGTGGTATTTAGTTGGGTGTTTTTACATTTGTTTCTTGAGAGCGGATCTCCTGCCAGAGGTCCGTTCTCGTTTTTTACTGCCGGATTCATG